>JAGXIS010000016.1 GCA_024635465.1 Bacteroidota bacterium
ATTTCACACCTTTGTATTCCATACAGCTAAAGGTTTTATTGGGTTCAAAATATCTTAAATCGTCAAAAATATCATAGGTGGGAAGTAGTGTCTTATTTATAGATCCTATCTCTTCCCCCCCCGCCGCAAGAATTGCCGTATTAAATAATTTTCTCCCGAACTCATTTTCATTAGGAGTTACCGTTCCGAAAAGTAACGCTGTTTTATCTGTTTCAGCAATGATGGTATCATTGGACGCAAAACAACATCTACGAAAATGTTCACTTTCAAGGAGATCAAGTGGTGGATAACCGGTTGTAACCATTTCTGGTAGAATAAGCAGATCTATTTCATCTGTTTCTGCACTTTTAAGGGCTTCTAAAATAATTTCTCTGTTCCCTTTTATATCCCCAATCGTAGGATTGAGCTGTTCTAATCGAATCCTCATTGATTTATATCATATACTTTTTTTCCGGCAACCCAGGTTTGAAGCACTTCAGTTTGCCAAATTTCAGCGGCATCCACGGTGAAATAATCACGATCGACAACGATAAAATCTGCCCATTTACCCGGCTCAAGCGTACCCAATTGATTCTCTTGATGTGCCGCGTAGGCTGCATCCAATGTAAATGATCGCAACGCTTCTACTCTGCTCATTTGATGCTCACTATACCAACCACCGGGTGGCATTCCCTCGTGATCCTGCCTCGTTACAGCCGAATATAAACCATAGAATGGATTCACATCTTCGACCGGAAAATCAGAACCTCCAGCAATTACTGTTCCCTGATCAAGAAACGTTTGCCATGCATAAGCACCCTGAATACGTATGGGTCCAATCCTATCTTCTGCCATATTCATATCACTGGTTGCATGTGTCTGTTGCATGGATGCGATTAGATTCAGGTCAACAAATCTTGGGATATCCTCCAGAGATACTACTTGAGCATGTTCAATGCGATGTCTCAGCATTTCCTGATCACCTAACTCATCATTGACATATTGGAATGCATCCAGTAATTGCCTGTTGGCAGCATCCCCAATGGCGTGAATATTCATCTGGAATCCGGCAGATGCACCTTTTAATAACATCGCATTGATCTCATCCTGATCAAAAAAGAGTAATCCCCGGTTTCCCGGATCATCGCGGTAATCCTCTAATAATGCCGCACCTCTGCTTCCCAATGCCCCATCAGCAGAAATTTTAACGCTGCGAAGTGCCAAAAGATCATCGGCATAACTGTTGATCGGTCCATCCGCAGCCATTTGATCAAAAATATCCCCCGTACCTGCAATCATTGCATATATACGAGTCTTTAATCTCTCCTCATCTGCAAAACGTTTATATAATTCCCATTCATAATTGTCAGTTCTGGCATCATGAACAGACGTAATCCCCAATTTTGACATTTCATCCAGTGCCAATTCAAAAGCGCGTTCGTAATCACTATCTGTTCTTTCAGGAATGTATTGACCAACAGCACTCATGGAGCGATCTACCAGGATTCCGCTAGGCTCTCCCTCATCATTTTTTATAATAGTACCACCCTGAACATTGGGTGTATTTCGATCTATGCCGGCTAATTCGATCGCCCGGCTGTTCACCCATGCGGCATGACCATCCACTCGGGTTAAATAAACCGGCCGGTCGGATACAACAGCATCTAAATCACTCGCCGTTGGAAATTCACTCGTCTCCCATAAAACCTGATTCCACCCGCGGCCCGTAATCCACTCCCTTTCCGGATTTTCATCAGCAAATCGTCCTATCATTTCCAATGTCTCATCGAGCGATTCTACACCTGATACATCCAGATCCAATTCACCTTTACCCAATCCCATCACATGTGCATGTGCATCAATCAACCCCGGAAGCAGTGTTAACCCTTCACCGTTTATCTTTTCAAAATCGGAATAGCGATTTAACATTTCCGTTTCTTCCCCAACTTCAACGACTTTACCATCTTCAATAACGAGCGCTTCAAATTGGTTTAACTCACCGTTAGACTGAAGGGTATACCCATTTATATTGTAGTAAATAAGCCCGGCACTCTGTTCATTTTGACAAGAGATAAATCCTAAAATGGTGACAGTAGAAATGAGCAGTAATAATTTTTTCATATCTGTTGCTTTGTGATATTCATGGGTAAACCTTAGTCGATAACTAGTTCGAATAATAAGGTAAAATCATCCCTAATAACTAACAAACCTCTCAATTTTATCCGGCAGACGATTTTTCCCATCAAAAATATTCTTTAAAAACTCAGGGAAAATAGGTAGGGTGGCCAACTCATCAGAAGATACAAATTTCACTTCAATCAACGCCTGTTCATCTTCAGAAAGTTCCGGGTCACTTCCCAATTTCAACATGCCCCCCACTATAGAACATTCAAAGTAGAATTCGATGGCGTGGTAAGGTGTTTCTAGAAATTCATGAATCCATAACAACTTTTCGGGTAACACTTTTAACCCTGTCTCCTCTAATACTTCTCTGGTAAGTGCTGTCTCCAACGTTTCCCCCACCAAAACACCCCCTCCGGGGGGCATCCATATCAAATTCTCCCTGGTGGGAACATTCTGTTTGATGAGCAATAGACTGTTATTCACAGCTATAACTGCGCAAGCTCTAACTCTGACTCTATCCGAAAATTGTGACGATTTCAATTGTAACTAGACCGGTTGATTTTGTTCTGCAACACTTTCATTGCTTAACTTTTCTCTCTGAAGTTTTAATGAAGCTTTGACAAAAGCAGTAAATAGTGGATGAGGCTCACCCACAGTACTCTTAAGTTCCGGATGAAATTGAACACCCACAAACCACGGATGCGATTTGATTTCGATAATTTCAACCAAATCTCTCTCCGGGTTGATTCCGGCGATTTTGAGTCCGTTTTTAATCAATTCATCTCTTAGCTCATTATTAACTTCAAATCGGTGACGATGCCTCTCCTGAATCTCTTTTTCTCCATAAGCCAACATAGAGTTGGTATCTTCAATCAATTCACAATGATAAGTACCCAATCTCATAGTACCCCCTTTATCCGTGATATCTCTTTGATCCGGCATATAATCGATCACCGGAAATTCGGTGGTTTCGTCAAATTCTGTACTATGTGCATTTTTCATATTTGCACAATTTCTGGCGTACTCTATAACTGCACATTGCATTCCAAGGCAGATTCCAAAAAATGGAATGTCATTTTCACGGGCATATTTAACGGCTGCCAACTTCCCATCAATGCCTCTATCACCAAATCCGGGTGCAACAAGAATACCTGTAACCGACCCCAACATCTCATCTACATTCTCATCCGTTAGATCTTCTGACTGAACCCAGGAGATATTTACCTTCGTGTCGTTCATCGTACCCCCATGAATAAGCGCCTCAACAATCGACTTATAAGCGTCATGATGCTCAACATATTTCCCTACAAGGGCTATTTCAATAACATGTGAAGGATATTTTATTTTGTCGACAAAATTTTTCCACTTCGTCAGATCAGCATTTTTTGCCGGAAGATTTAATTTCTCAATCACCCTTTTATCAAGACCTTCCTCAAGCATCAATAGCGGTACTTCATAAATACTTTCAGCATCCAGTGACGCAATCACATCTTCTATTTCCACATTACAAAATTGAGCAATTTTTCTGCGGATACTTGAATCAATCTCATATTCAGAACGACAAACCAAAATATCCGGACTTAATCCACTCTCAGACAGTGTCTTAACGGAGTGTTGAGTCGGTTTGGTTTTCAGTTCACCGGCTGCAGCTAAATAGGGAACCAACGTCAGATGGATTGAGAGTGTATTCTTTCTTCCTACATCATATCTCAATTGCCTCATCGCTTCGATGTAGGGCAAACTTTCAATATCACCTACAGTCCCCCCAATCTCTGTAATTACAACATCATAGTTTTCAGAGGATCCTAAGGAGAGAACATGAGATTTAATTTCGTCTGTAATGTGTGGAATCACCTGAACGGTTTTTCCCAGATAGACCCCTTGTCTCTCTTTTTTTATTACATCGTAATAAATTCTGCCTGTCGTGACATTATTCTGCTGGGATGTTTTGATTCCAAGGAATCTTTCATAATGACCTAAATCGAGATCTGTTTCAGCTCCATCATCGGTGACATACACCTCCCCATGTTCATAGGGATTCATTGTGCCGGGGTCAACGTTGATATAAGGGTCCAATTTCTGCACGGTCACCCTTAATCCTCTGGATATCAAGAGACGCCCCAGAGACGCGCAAATTATTCCTTTACCTAGTGAAGATGCCACACCGCCTGTGACAAAAATATATTTGGTTGCCATGTATGAAAAGAAGTTCGTTTCGGAAAGTGGAAAATAGCAGGCAAATGCTTGCCATTCAAACCTAAAATCAAAACTCTTTAAAAAAAATCTGTAAATCTTACCCCATAGAGAATAAATACCGATTTACAACTTTATTATATTATGGAACAGATAAAAAGGTCTTTCACCCGACTATCCGGCACGATTCTTCTGACCCAAATAATCGATCAGACTTGCAATCTGTTTTTTCTGAAAATAAATCAGTAGCATATTGAGCGCGAACACACCAAACAAAACATAATAAAACCAGTCCCCAAATGTTTGAGCCTCGTAGATAAGCATAAAAATAAAAGAGATCACGATTAAAACATTTATGATTAAATGAATCGACTTGTCGCGGCTTCTTTTCTTGAGATAATCTATTTTTTCGTCATTCGACAGATCTTTTTTACCGCGAAGGTGAACATCTTCGTAAACTGTATATTTCTCCTCTTTTTCTGTTTGATGTTCCATGAATCTAATTAATTCTGAAAGTGTGAACTATTTTTTTCCTACTGACATATTTATTCCTCTTTAATCAGTTTAAACCTGAGCTCGATTCTTAAATCATGAGCGCAATAGCCCCCAACAAATGGCGTTGAGGGGTGTTAATTCCCCCCCTAATAAGGGGGGTTGGGGGGTGTTATTTAGGCTCATAACTCGAACATGAACACCCCTCTAAATTTCGCTTACGCATTCAAAAGAGGAATCCCCTTGTTAGGGGAGACTTCTTCCTGAAGAATCGAAAAAGATTATAAATCAAACTGTTTAAGGAAACTGATCGCATGTTTCCATAAATTTAGTGAAACAGTTATTGAATTAGAAAAATAGATATTTGGAAACAGAAAATCAGTTTATATACGGACGAAAACCGGTTGAAGAATTTTTGAAATCAACTCCGGAACAGGTAGAAAAGATCTTTCTGCGTAAAGGCATTCAGATGAATAATATCTCAGAACTTCTCAATCTTGCATCTCAAAACCGAATCCCGGTTACCGACGTTCCGGGGTCTAAGTTGTATGATTTGGTTGGAGGTGTGAATGACCAAGGAGTGGTTGCTGCTGTTAGTATGGCAGAGTATACTGAATTTGAAGTTTGGCTGGAACAGTTGGAGCCCAATAACAATATGGCTGTATTACTGCTGGATGAAATTGAGGATCCACATAATTTCGGAGCCATTTTAAGAACCGCTGCAGCAACCGGAATTAGTGCAGTAATTGTTTCCAAACATCGCCAGGCACCGGTAAATGCAGCCGTTGTTAAAACGAGTGCAGGTACAGTCGGTAAAATTCCTATTGTCAGAGCTGTCAATTTGAATCAGGCCATTTTATCACTGAAAGAACATCGCTTTTGGGTGGCAGGACTCGACCTGAATGGTGAATCAATGCTTTGGGACCAAAAATTTGACGTGCCTATGGCCTTTGTAATTGGTAACGAAGGACGCGGGATGAGAAAAAAAACAGGTGAACACTGCGATTTTCTCTTGAAAATCCCGATGCAAAATGGTGTTGAATCTCTCAACGCTTCTGTAACAGCAGCCCTGGTCTGTTATGAATGGCAGAAGCAAAAACTCAACACTCAATAGATAAGATAGGGTTGACGCTGTTCTAAATATTCGTCAATCTCAAAATCAATTTCTGATGCAGATAGATCTCCCTCAATCAGGCGGTCAATTTCTCGTGATCCGGAGAGTCGATATAAAAAGGAGCGAATTTGATAGTCGGATGTTGAGTTGAGGATGATTGAGAACATCTCCAAACCAACCCTTACCGGATCAAAATCATAATTAACTGCGTCTATCTTCACACCATAAGATTCAGCCCCCAGATGTTTTGGATTTGGTGCCACCCCCGGAATAGATTGCGGAACAAATGTGGTTTTTTCCAATCTCAGACTTGGCGTTAAGCCCTCTAATTTCAACATGTCATCATCCGTAAGTTGTGTACTCGGATCACCCAGTGTTAAAAATGGGTCCGGAGTGCCGCGCCCTTCCGATAAGGTTGTTCCCTCATAAAAAACGGTTCCCAAATAGAGAAAAGCGTGTTCAAATGTAGGCAGGTTTGGGGATGGCGGTACCCAATTCAATCCGGTGTCCGGCCAGATCATATCTCTATCCCAGCCTCTCATTTCTACAACATGTAATTCCGGTTCATTCACTAAAGGGATCCACTGCTCACCGATCATCATTTGGGCGAGTTCCCCCAGGGTTAATCCATGCGCGATGGGTATTGGATAAGGCCCAACAAACGATTTAAACTCATCTTCCAGAATCCAACCATTCACATAATTGCCCCCGGCGGGATTGGGGCGATCCAATATCCATACCGCAACCTCTGCTTCGGCAGCCGCTTCAATAACATAACCGAGAGTTGCAATGTACGTATAAAAACGAGCACCAACATCCTGCATGTCAAAAATCAGTACATCCACACTCTCAAGCATTTCAGGTGTTGGCTTTCTAGTGTCGCCATAAAGAGAAAATACAGGGAGTCCGGATGATTGGTCGATACCATCTTCAATTTTTTCACCCGCGCCGGCTTCTCCCCGAAAACCATGCTCAGGAGCAAAAAGTGCCGTGACATTCACATCCAGTGCAAGCAATGTGTCCAACATATGCACTTCATCGATACGTGCCGTTGGATTCATGACTAAACCAATTCGCATCCCTTCAAAGTCGTCCAGATGCTCTTCAATAAAGACTTCAGCACCTATGGTGACTTTGGTTTGTTCCGTTGCAGGATCACCGGATTGTTCGCACGCACAGAGAACGAGAATTGTGAGGAGGATCAGCAGATGGTTAATTAGTTTTATCATATTCAATTTTTAATTGGTTTATTTGATACACTGAATGACCAACAACACTGATCTCATCATCAGTAATTATTTCGAAGTCGAAAGGTTTTAAGAGCGATTTGCCACTACTTCTGATTCAGCAAAAAAATAGGCTGCTTCAATTTTACCATTTTCGACTGAATCTGAACCGTGAACGATATTTTCGCCTAAACTATCCGCAAAATCTGCTCTGATCGTCCCTTTATCAGCTTCTGCCGGATTTGTTGCACCTATTAGTTTACGAAAATCTGCAATTGCATTCTCTTTTTCCAAAATCATTGGTACACTAGCCCCACTACTCATAAAATCTGTCAACTCTCCAAAAAAGGGTCTCTCACGATGAACGTCATAAAACCCGCCAGCGGTCTCTTTTGTAAGACGAGTCATTTTCATTGCTATTATTTTAAATCCGGACTCTTGAATTCTTTTAGTAACCTCTCCAATGAGGTTTTTCTTGACACAGTCGGGTTTTAAAATCGTTAATGTTCTTTCTACTGCCATGTTAAATCTTTCTATTACGTTTTTACTATTATAATTTTGTTAAACAAAGATACTACTATTCTTTTCCAAGGTTCAATATATATGGCAAAGTTTATGTGTTTATGCGTTTACCAACTTGCTGCGCAAGCTTGATTATGTGTTTTTGTATTTGATACGTAGATCTAAGCCCATCATAATTCCCCCCTAATAAGGGGGGCAGGGGGGTGTTTTTAGGGCTCATGGCCCGAACATTTACACCCCTCCCGGCTCCGCCGTACTCCCCTTTTTAGGGGAGACTTTTTAACCCCACCCTGAACCCTGCGCCTTGAACTCCCGAGGGATCGGGATTGTCGCTCTGCTCCAACCTTGTACCTCTCATTTAACCCCAAAAAGATCAAACGCATTCTGAGTAGTAATAGCAGCAACTTCATCAACCGAAATCCCCTTAATCGAAGCTAAACTTTCTGCGATGATAGCGATGTAGGAGGGTTCATTTCGTTTTCCACGATGCGGAGAGGGGGTGAGATAGGGAGCATCTGTTTCCAATAATAATCGTTCTATAGGCATCTCTTTAAGGACAACGTCAACACCGGCATTTTTAAAAGTTGAAACACCACCGACCCCAAGATAGAGTCCCATATCAAGAGCACGTAACCCTTCCTCCACACTGCCCGTAAAACAGTGCCAAACCCCTTTCATTGAACCATCTTGTTCCTCTTCAATCAGATCCAACAGATCTGTGGTGCTTTCCCTGTTGTGCAAAACAATTGGTTTCCCCGTCTCTTTTGCAATGCGACAGTGAAGCCTAAGACTCTCTTTTTGCTCTTTGTTAAACTCCTTACTCCAGTAGTAATCAAGCCCCGTTTCGCCCACTGCAACAAAATCATCACTACTGCACAATTCAAGTAGTCTCTGCGCATCGATCGGTAAATGATCTTCAACACTGCAAGGATGAATACCCGCCATTTTATAAAATGAAATATGGGGATGGGTCAGAAGTTGCATTTGCTTCAATGATTCCCACTCAATCGCAGGCAGGAAAATATGTTCAATACCGGCGTCATATGCCCGATCCATCACCTCACTGATATCCGGTTCGAATTGATCGAGATAGAGATGACAATGTGTGTCTGTAAGCATTAAAAGAGTATTTCACCATTTTTGATTCGATCCCGAAAAGTGGCAATCACCGGGTAATAGACATGAGTATTGGTATATCCGTGTTCTTTAAGCAGTGGCAGTAGAATATTTTTGTGAACTTCTGCTACCTTTCCTGTGAAGATAATTTCTTCGTCACCTTTTGGAGAGAGAGAAGAGAGCTGATGTTTTATGAAATCTTGAAAAGCCTCATAAACCAGCTTTAATAATTCATCAGGAAGAGGTTTTTTCAACACAATACCGGCAATGGAGGCCAATTCTCGATTGGGTTTACCGGCCCGATAGATACGGTTCATCATTTCCGAGTATTCGACATGATCCAGTTTTTCTTGCAAAAATCGCAAGGTGTCATCACTGCAGGTTTTTCGAAAATACATTTTTAAAATTCGCCTGCCCAAATCGGCTGCACTCCCCTCATCACCAATAGCAAATCCGAGAGATGTCGATTTTTTAAACACTTTACCTCCTTTAATTCTGGCAGAAATTGCACCGGTTCCTAAAACGGCAATGATACCATCACCTTTTCCGAAGAAGGCCCTACCTGATCCATCGAGGTCACTTTTAATCGTGAATTTAGCTTTAGGGAAAATAGGTCTCAAAAATCTCTGAACAATTTCATCCGATACAGGATTGCCACAACCGGCACCAAAAAAATAGACATGATCCGGGTTCAGGATATTCAGTTGACCACTAATCTCCTCGAAATCTTCCATCTCACTGATATTTGATGGATGTAATCCCTGTGTTTTGATATGAGTCGTATCCCTGCCTTCAACGTAGAGCCAATCGGTTTTTGTAGCACCACTATCTGCTATGAGGTATGTCATATGTTATGGTATTGATTAATATTATGTTGATTGAAGAACATTTCTGATTTGTTCTCAATCGAGCTCGCTAATCATCAGAAGCCCATACTCTTAGTCTCAAACACAAAAATAGCTATTTCTTTTGAATGTATTCAATCACATCCAATGCAGGTTGCGGGTCGCCCATGATGTAGTAATGAATACCGGGAACTCCACTCTCCATCAACTCTAAACTCTGCTGTTTTGCCCATTCAACCCCTATCTGCTTTGCATTTTCAGGATCAGCATCCAACTCGGTTGCCAGTACATCCGGAAAGTTTAAATGGAATATTTTGGGCAGTGATTTAAGATGTTTATGCGTTGTTAAAATCTTTAAACCCGGGATAATCGGCACATCGATACCCTGTTTCCTACATTTCTCTACAAATTTAAAATAGACTTCATTATCAAAGAACATCTGAGTAACGATGTAATCGCCACCGGCATCTACTTTCTCTTTTAATTTTTTTATATCCCAATCCAGATTTGGGGCTTCAAAATGTTTTTCAGGATAACCGGCTATTCCCACACAGAAATCTGTAGGAACGGCATTTACGATATCTTCGAGATAATCACCTTGATTCATCTCCTGGATCTGCTTTACTAAATCAATGGCAAATTTATTTATCGTTCCGTTTAAATTCAGAGAGACCTGAGAGCCGGTATTGTCACCCCGTATGGCAAGCACATTGTGAATGCCCAGATAGTTGAGCTCAATCAATGCGTCTTCACTTTCCTCACGTGTAAACCCCTCGCAAATTAGGTGCGGAACAGGATCAATTCCATAACGATGAAGAATGGCCGCACAAAGTCCAATCGTTCCGGGCCTTTTTCTTCGAACCACTCGTTTCAGTGAGCCATCCTTCTGCTCTTCAATATGAGCTTCCGCTGCATGATAGGTGACATCTATAAAAGGAGGTTTGACTTTTTCAATCACCATATCCAGTGAGTCAAATACAGCTTTTACAGCACCTCCTCTTTTTGGAGGTATAATCTCGAACGATATAAGTGGCTCAGTGGCTTTATCGTAATGGTCTATGACTTTCATGAAATAATGAATGTTTTTAATGCAAAAAATGCCGATTTTACCTAACTATGCATTATTTATGCATGTTATTTAAATTGAATCATGCTTAACGTTGATTACAACTTCACCTTAAAAAGGTAAATTTGTGGATCAATTTAAACATAATATTGAAAAAGTTTTTGCTCATGTCTCATTCCAACCACATTCTATATAAACTGCTAAAAGAGAGAATATTGGTTCTGGATGGTGCAATGGGCACTATGATTCAGGGTTATGACCTGAATGAAGATGATTTCAGAGGTTCTATTTTCGCAGATCATTCTGATGATCTGAAGGGGAATAACGACATTCTCTGCATGACCCAGCCGGATATTATCCGGGAAATCCACTCAGAATTTCTTAAAGCCGGCGCAGATATTCTGGAAACGAATACGTTTAGTGCAAACCCAATCTCTCAAGAGGATTACAAACTTCAACAGCACACCTATGAACTGAACGTCGCTGCTGCAAAAGTTGCGCGTGAGGCTGCAGATGAATTTACAAGGAAGAATCCGGACAAACCCCGATTTGTAGCCGGCGCCATCGGACCCACCAATAGAACACTATCCCTTTCGCCCGATGTGGAAGATCCCGGTTATCGGGCCACAACATTTGATCAGCTCGCAGAAGCCTACACGGAGCAGATTAGAGGGCTGGTGGATGGGGGAGTGGACACCCTGCTGGTTGAAACGGTCTTCGATACATTAAACTGCAAAGCTGCGATCTATGCCATTCATCAGTATGGACGCAAATTCGGAAAGCAGTTACCGATAATGATTTCCGGTACAATCGTTGATCAGAGCGGCCGGACACTCTCAGGGCAAACCACTGAAGCGTTCTTAACATCTGTAATGCATGCGAGTCCACTCTTGAGCATCGGCCTGAACTGTGCACTTGGCTCCAAACAGATGCGCCCCTACATTCAGGATCTCTCAAAAAATGCACCCTGCTTTACCAGCCTTTATCCAAATGCTGGCTTGCCGGATGAAATGGGTGAGTACAATGAAACGCCTGATTTTATGGCTACCCAGATGCGGGATTATGCTACTGAGGGATTTGTGAACATCGTCGGAGGTTGTTGTGGAACAACACCGGATCATATTCAAGCCATTGCAGAGGAGGCGAAAAAGCATAAACCCAGAACCGTTCCGGAACCAAAACCCTATCTGAGATTAAGTGGATTGGAACCTCTGGTGATACGACCGGAAACGAATTTTGTAAATATAGGTGAGCGAACCAATGTCACCGGTTCCGCCAAATTTAAAAGGCTGATCAAGGATGAGGAGTATGAAGAAGCTCTCTCCGTAGCGCGTGAACAAGTTGAAGGCGGTGCTCAGATCATGGATATCAATATGGATGAAGCGCTCCTCGACTCTGAAAAAGTGATGAAGGATTTCATCAACCTGATGGCTGCCGAGCCTGATATTGCGCGGGTACCTTTTATGATTGACAGCTCTAAATGGAGTGTCATTCTTTCGGGTTTAAAAACAACTCAGGGAAAAAGTGTAGTCAACTCCATCAGTCTGAAAGAGGGAGAGAAAGCTTTTAAAGAACAAGCACGTCATATTCTCGATTTTGGGGCTTCTGTAGTGGTGATGGCTTTTGATGAAAAGGGTCAGGCCGACACACTTCAAAGACGTCGGGAAATTTGCAAACGAGCTTATGATATCCTCACAAAAGAAGTAGGTTTTGCCCCACAGGATATCATCATGGATCCAAATATTCTGACGGTGGCTACCGGCATCGATGAACATAATAACTATGCGGTCGATTTCATCGATACGGTTCGATGGATTAAGGAGAATCTGCCTTTAGCTAAAGTAAGTGGCGGACTCAGTAACATCTCCTTCTCATTTCGTGGAAATAACATTGTTCGAGAAGCGATGCACTCCGCATTTTTATATCATGCGATCCAGGCCGGACTGGATATGGCGATTGTAAATGCGAGTCAGTTGGAAGTGTATGAGGAGATCGAACCGGAGTTAAAGGAGTTGGTGGAAGATGTGCTCATGAATCGTCGTGATGATGCCACGGAGCGACTGGTTGATTATGCAGATCGCGTTAAAGACCAGGATGCAGGGGTCGCTGATGTAAAAAGAGATGCGTGGAGAGAGGAGAGTGTTGAGGAGCGTATCAAACACGCACTGGTTAAGGGTATTGTGGATTATATTGAAGAGGATGTTGAGGAAGCGCGTCAAAAATATCCTCAACCGATAGAGGTGATTGAAGGGCCCATGATGGCCGGCATGAATGTGGTTGGTGATCTTTTTGGCGCCGGTAAAATGTTTCTTCCACAGGTGGTTAAGAGTGCCCGGGTTATGAAAAAGGGTGTCGCTATTTTGATTCCATTTATTGAAGCGGAGAAAGCGAAAAATAAAAGCAGTGAACCCAAAGCCAGGATCTTGATGGCTACGGTAAAGGGTGATGTGCACGATATTGGAAAAAATATTGTAGCTGTGGTTCTACGATGCAATAATTATGATGTAATCGATATTGGAGTGATGAATTCATCCGATAAAATACTCGCTGCAGCAAAAGAGCATAAAGTGGATGTAATAGGACTGAGTGGTTTGATCACGCCGTCACTGGATGAAATGGCACATGTTGCATCAGAGATGACCCGTGAGAAGTTTTCCCTACCACTGCTCATCGGGGG
>JAGXIS010000151.1 GCA_024635465.1 Bacteroidota bacterium
AGTCAGAACCCTCCATATCGATCCTGACAAATGAATTGAGTCTTTGGGTTTCATCCAGGAGTCTGAATAGGTTTTCTTTGCAATACTCCTTATTAATATCCAATCCCATCATGGTTAACTTGATTGAGATGGTACATTTTAAGCCGGCTTCATGAATATTCTTCAGAAGGTTTAAATAGATCTCAACGGTTTCGTCAGCGGTGGTTTTGTCGGCTACATTTTCACCTAATAGATCGAGAGTCACTTTAATACCGTTCTCATTAATCAATTTGATTTTTGGTACCGTCTCCTCAAAGGTTTCGGCAGCAACAAATCGTTTTGCCAGTGCAAAGGGTAATTTCATATCTGTAGATTTATCTTTCTGAATAGAATCAAAAATAGTGAACAATCTGTTTAGTTCCATGATGGCATTCGGTAGATAGAGTAAAAAAATTAGCTTATCTGAAACTAACTTAAGAAGCCATCGTACAGATGTTTATACATGATCAGAAGTTCAGATCAGTTAATTTTAATTCTTTTTCAAATACTTTGGATTGGATAATGATATTACCTGGGACACTTATTGTTGGATATTTGGTAGGGGATTACAGGTTCCTTCAAACATCTCAAATTGAGATCCTGAGTGAGTTGAAAATTAAAGCCTGAAGAGGTGATGAAATGACTATAAAAATGATAAAATTTGGATTAGCATTCTTGATATCTGTTTCTCTGATGTTGGATATCATGCAAGCACAGTCCTCAAGTGATGCGTATAGAGTGGATACATTCTCCACCGGATTGTCGCCTGATGTAGAATTGAGAACGTCCGGGGGCACGATCAGCGTAATTGGACATAATGAGGATGAAGTCAGGATTGAGATGTATGTACGCCGCGGGTCATCCTATCTGGATCCGGACGATACAGATTTGTCCGACTTTGAAATTGTGATTGAACAGGATGGAAATAAAGTAACAGCCTCAGCAAACCGAGAGGGTTCCGGGATGTCCTTTTTCTGGGGGGGTAGAAATGAATCGATTTCATTTAAAGCCTATGTACCTCATAATTCGATAGTTGATGGTAAAACAAGTGGCGGCAGTGTTTCGGGAGAAAATATCTACAACCGCCTCAATCTGTCGACGAGTGGTGGAAGTGTAAGTGTTCATAATATTCAGGGTATAACAGATCTAAATACTTCCGGTGGATCCATTGAAATAGAGGATGCAACAGGAGAAATCAATGCCCGAACCAGTGGGGGTTCTGTGACTGTAAATGGACTTGAGGGGGTAGCTGATCTCCGCACATCCGGAGGGAGCATGCGACTCAATAATATCTCAGCAAGATTAAATGCCAGAACAAGCGGAGGATCTATTCGGGCAGACTTAGCAGCATTCTATGATGATGTAACTCTTAGAACCAGTGGGGGAAGTATTCGAATTACTATGCCGGATGTCGATCATTACGATCTTGAATTAAGAGGCAGCCGTGTAAATACAAATCTAAGAAATTTTTCCGGAGAGATGGAGAGAAACAGAATTAACGGAAGAGTTGGGGATGGTGGCCCGCTATTAAGTGCCCGAACATCTGCTGGGACTGTCTCGATTAATTAAATAAAACAGTTAGATAGAGAAAGAAAGTGCCCGATTAATAACCGGGCACTTTTTTTATTTCTATTTTGGACATGGTTGTCTTTTTACTTTGTCATTTATATTCTTTTAATTGCGCTATTAACCAAAACAAATGGGGATTGCTCAATGGGGAAAAACGACTCTGACAAAGGGATGGAAGACTTCCAATCGAAAGGGGCACTGGCATTTTTTATCATGCTGTTAGTGCTGTTTGTAGTAATATGGTTTGCACTATATTTTGAAATTTTAAGCAGAGGGGCATAACAGAATATGGACAAATCAGAAAAAATTGCTTTCATACTTAGTGGGATGCTTTTAGTGCTGTTTTTTGGCGGGATCATGTACGCGGCAGTTTTTGAAGATATTGATGTGCCTACATGTATCACCAACATGGAACCGTTTGAATCAGACACCCTTTTCCAAACCGGTCCTGATTCGTATGAACTACAGCTACTAGCCAGAATGTGGGCTTTTCAACCTTCAGAGGTAAGATTACCGGTAGGTTCAACGGTCGATTTGTATGTTACTTCTCAAGACATCATTCACGGTTTTAAAATTGAAGGAAAAAATGTGAATCTGATGGCTGTACCCGGTGCGATCAACTATATGCGCGTCACATTTGATGAACCCGGAGAGTATTTCTTTGCTTGTCATGAATTTTGCGGAGCTGCACACCACACTATGGCCGGTCGTATCATTATTGAATCCGAGATGACGGAGGGTCCATAAAATGAGCTCTGATACATTTCGCTTTTCAAAATCGATCAAAAATCTGAATTCACTTTTGCTCATTTTGCCAATGGTACTTCTTTTTGTTGGCGTTTATGGTGGATTGATGCAGACCATGTTTCGCGCCGGTATCATTCAAAGTGATCCATTTGTTGGGGGTGACTATTACAAAGGACTGACTTTCCATGGCGTTCTGAATGCCATCGTATTTACAACATTTTTTGCCGTTGCCTTAGGGAATGCACTGATTCCCTACTCGCTTAGGAAGCATCTGAACAGTAAAATTGCATGGACATCGGCCATTATGATGTTAGTAGGTTCAGTGATGGCAGCTGCTGTGATACTGCTTGGTGAGGCAACCGTTCTCTACACATTTTATCCGCCATTAAAGGCACACCCGCTTTTTTACGTAGGTTTAACCCTATTGGTGGTTGGTTCCTGGTTGGCGTCCTACAATTGGGTCCCCATGTATTTGCAGTGGCGTAAGGAAAATGTTGGCAAAAAAACTCCCCTTGCGGTAGTAGGGATGATGACAACATTCATCATCTGGTTTATTGCAACAATTGCAGTCGCGGCTGAGATACTGTTTATGCTGCTTCCATGGTCGATGGGATTAGTTGATGAGGTCAACGTGATGTTGGCCCGAACCCTATTTTGGTTCTTTGGTCACCCATTAGTCTACTTTTGGCTCTTACCGGCTTATGTGATGTACTATTCATTTCTGCCGAAAATTGCAGGAGGTAAACTGTACTCTGATATGGCAGGCCGATTGGTATTTATGATGTTTATTGTTTTCTCTATCCCGGTGGGAACGCATCATCAATACATGGATCCTGCAATCGGTGCTGAATGGAAACTGCTGCATGGAATATTCACGTTTGGAGTAGCTCTTCCCAGTTTAATTACTGCATTTACTCTTGCAGCTTCGCTTGAATATGCCGGCAAAATGCGGGGAGGTAAAGGCTTGTTTGGCTGGATGCGGAAACTACCCTACTTCGAAAAAGAGAAGTGGTTTTTCGCCTATCTGATATTAGGGTTGTTTATTTTCATATTTGGTGGAATAGGCGGTATCATCAACGCATCCTATCAGATGAACACGGCAGTACACAATACGGCATGGGTACCGGGACACTTTCACCTGACTGTGGCCGGACCGGTCCTTCTCGCATTTCTTGGAGGTAGTTTGTATCTGATTGGTCAATTCATGCACAAAGAAATTCGTTGTAAAGGTTGGGCGTTAATATCTCCCTATGTCTATACAGTGGGTCTATTTATCATGTCGTATGGGCTAAAAATTGGTGGGTTGAAAGGAATGCCACGCAGAACCAATACCGGCGCCTCCTATGCTAATCCTGATAGCATACTCTATCAGCAGGATTGGATTTTCTACATCGATTTAAGTGTAATTGGCGGTGTATTGATGTTTATTGGGATTGTCATGTACCTGGTTTCATTCTTCGGTACTGTGTTTTCAAAGAGCACTTCTACAGAAGAGGGGGCAGTTATTACATTCCCGATATCAGAGCCATATCATGATGAACCGGCAACATGGCTAAGGAATTTCAAACCCTATATCATTATTGCTATCATCTTAATTGTACTTTCATATACACCTGTTATCTTAGACGTGCTGGAGGCTACTTACGGTGGTTCACTACCGTATTCACCGAATAGTCCGGTACCATTGAGATAAGAAAGTAGGTTTTTGAAGAATGTGTATGAATAAAAGTTTAAATCGACGATCGATTCTAGTAGTCTGTGTGCTGATTTTGACAGCATACAGCTGTGATCGACTGAAAGTACAGGATACGCTAAGCGGTGATGAGTATCTGTTAAAGAATCAACTGAATACCGATATCAATTTCCCATCTGATTATGAGGGAAAAGTGATGCTTGTGGGATATGTTTACACCCACTGTCCTGATATCTGCCCTCTCATCACATACAATATGAGAGATATCCAAGATGAGTTTCAAGAGAGTGAGGATCTGTTGATTGTCAGCGTATCCTTTGATCCTGAACGGGACACTCCGGATGTTCTGTATGATTATGCTTCCAACTTCAATCTGAATCAACAGAACTGGCAGTTGTTAACGGGGGATAAAACAGTTGTTGAGAACCTGCTATCCAAGCTCAATATTGGAACCGTTAAAACACCTACCCGATTTACTGATTCCGGAACACCCATCTATTTCATTGATCATACGGATCGGGTGACTCTGATCGATGATCAAGGCCGTATCAGAGCACATTATCCGGGCAGTGAATTGGATAAAAATGAAGTAATTAAAGACATTGAGGTACTATTAAATGAGGTCTGAAAACTGTACCTTGTATGAATGGAAAAATTTTTAAAAATGTTGAACAAATACAATAGAAAAACAAAATCAGATCAATAGAACAATGAAAAAAACAATATTTAGCACAATACTTATAGCAATCTTTTTTGGACTTGCTGCCTGTGGGGGTGGTGAAGAAACTGCTGAGACAGCTGATACTACTGAAGCAGAAGTGGTTGATGATGGTGTGAGAACCATTGAGATAATCGGAACGGATGATATGAAGTATGTAGTCGCAGAAGCTGCTGATGGCCTGGTTACAGGCGGACAAGCAGGACAAAATATGCTTCTGCAGAGTATCGAAGCCGCTCCGGGGGAAGAGATAAGAATTCAACTTACCACAGTGAGTAATTTGCCGGCAACTGCAATGTCACACAATTTTGCCCTGGTTGCAATGGGTACAGATTTAGATGCATTTACTAGAGCAGCCCTTACAGCACGTGATAATGATTACATTTCTCCGGATTTTGAAGATCAGGTGATTGCTGCCACAGCTATGGCCGGTAATGGTGAAACAGTTACGATTACATTTACTGTCCCAGAGACACCGGGAGAGTACGACTTTGTTTGTACATTCCCTGGGCATTTTGCAGGTGGTATGGTAGGTAAACTTATTGTTCAATAAGTATATCTCAGTTGCTTATTAATAATATTTAAAAAAAAGGCCGTGTGTAAACATGGCCTTTTTTTGCAGGTCTGTTTTTTATTTGATTCTTTTATAGTAGACTTCATTGAAGTACAACATTTAGGGAAATTAGGGAACCGATTAGAATGAAAGCACTGGAGATATTAGAAGCTGATTTTACCAATAAAAAACATTGTCAGGCTATTTTGGATGTTACCAATCGCTATGCTGAAGATCCAATGGGACTGGGTGATTCACTTCCGGATAAGACTCGATCCAATCTAATTGAAAAATTGAGCAAGTTTCCCACAACCCTATGTTTTATCGCTTTTATCGATGGTGAGGTTGCCGGAGTTGCGAACTGTTTTTTCGGATTCTCAACATTCAAAGCTGCTAAAGTATTGAACATTCATGACCTTGCAGTGATGCCAAATTTCAGGGGTAGAGGCATTGGAGAGGCACTTTTGAGTACAGCCGAAAAAAAAGCAAAGGATTCGGAGTGCTGCAAAATTACACTGGAGGTTCGTGAGGATAACCGCGCCAGAAACCTTTACGAACGGTACGGCTTCACATACGGCGAACCTGCGATGTACTTTATGTCCAAGGAGTTGTAGGTGATACATTTATTACAGTTTGGCAACCAACTCTAATCTACCGTCATCCTGATGCAGATCAGGCGGTCTGGCAACCAACCTAAATAAACCGTCATTCTGAATTTATTTCAGAATCTCCGGGCGACGCTCCATCCTCACCGTCATTCTCATGCAGATCAGGATCTCCGGGTTTATGAGTTCAATAAGAACAATAGATTTTGCATAACCCTGCCCTTGAGATCCTGAAATAAATTCAGGATGACAGTGATAGGGAGAGGTCCAAGACCAAGGAGTTTTGGTTTTGCATAAGTCATAAGTCTGAGAT
>JAGXIS010000152.1 GCA_024635465.1 Bacteroidota bacterium
CAACTGATACAACGATAAAATCGAGGGTATGCGGTTCAACAGGTGCAGTACTCATATAGTAGTTCTCTTCTGAAAGAGGGATAATACCATAGTTTAATTGAAGCCAGTAGAATAGTAGGGAAATGGCAATACCCAGTAAGAGTCCTGAAATAGCAACAAATAGCCCTTCAAGTAGAAATATCCTTCTGATGATCTTATTTTTGGCCCCGATGGTTTTCAGAATGCCAATATCTTTGACTCGCTCCAGCACCATCATCAAGACTGTACCGATTAGATTAAAAGCAGCGACGATGATCATAACACCAATAACAAGAGGAATGGTCTCTTCTTGCAGGTCAACCCATGCAAATATATTTCTGTATCGCTGGAAGATGCTTTCAGCAACGTATGGAAATTGAATCTTTTCCTCAATGGATAGAAAGATTTCTTCAATCCGATCCGGATTTGAAACAGTGATTTCGACAAGATTGGCTTGTCTGGGCGGTATATTAAATAATTGCTGAACAGAACCAATTTCTGTAAGTGCAAAATTATCATCAAATCTAGCTAAACCAGTCTGATAGATGCCCGTCAGAGTAAATTGCAGAATTTCAGGAGTATTAAATGGCGAGGGAAGACCGTCGATTACATATACCGTTACTCGACTCCCAATGGTTGCACCTATCGTATTCGCAAGTGAAGAGCCCAATATGATTCCCCGAAGTCCACTTTCTTGCACAGATATATCATATTCACCCAAATGAATGTAATCACGAAGATTTGTGACATCTCCGGATTCAGGAACTCCCTTCAATTCAGAACCGCTAACATTACTGGCAGACTGAATCATAACTTTTGCGGTCATGACAGATTGTGCATTCGATACATCCGGAATATTTTCAAGAAAACTTTCTAGTGTATCTGCCCGAACAATAGTTTCGTTGATATATGAATTAACGGTTATATGGGGCGCAAAACCGACAATTTTTTCATTGATTGTCGACTTAAAACCGTGGACAATGGAGAGAGCTATGAGGAGTCCGGCAGAACCGATAGCTACCCCACCAATGGCCATGATTTTAATGAATGAGAGGAACCGGGACTCTCTTTTGGTCCCTTTAAAATATTTCCCCGCAATATACCAGCTAAAGTTCATCTACCGATTTTGAATGAGTATTACAGTTTTATCGCTAAGAAATGAGACCTATTCAGGTCGCATCAAAGGGAAGAAAAGGACATCTCTAATCGAATCTGAGTTTGTCATGATCATTGCCAATCTATCAATTCCAATTCCGATACCGGCAGTTGGTGGCATACCATATTCAATGGCTCTTAAAAAATCCTCATCTACAGCCATTGCTTCATCATCACCCTCTTTTCCTAAACGCACTTGGTCTTCAAATCGTCTTCGCTGGTCTTCAGGGTCATTAAGTTCTGAAAAAGCATTTGCAATCTCTTTGCCATTGCAAATAGCTTCAAATCGTTCAACCAATCCTTTCTTTTCCCGATGCATTTTAGCCAATGGACTCATCTCCACCGGATAATCGGTAATAAAAGTAGGCTGAATGAGCTTTCCTTCAATATATTCTCCAAAAATTTCATCTATGATTTTACCTTTACCCATGCCATCTTCAACGTGGATTTTCAGTTTTTTAGCGATGGTTTTAATTTCCTCATCACTTTTCTCATAGAGATCAAACCCGGTCTCTTTCTGTATGGCTTCGAACATAGGCACTCTTGGCCAAGGACTTTTAAAATCGATTGTTTGATCACCAACTTTAACTTTGGTAGAGCCATGGAGTGTTATAGCCACATGTTCTACCATTTTTTCCATGAAGTCCATCATCCAGTTGTAGTCTTTGTAGGCAACATAAAGTTCTACCTGAGTGAATTCCGGATTGTGAAATCGGGATAACCCTTCATTCCTGAAATCTTTGGAGAACTCATAAACACCGTCAAAACCACCGACAATTAACCTTTTCAAATAAAGCTCATTGGCAATTCGCAAATATAGTTGCATATCCAGAGCATTGTGATGGGTTACAAAAGGTCGTGCGGTTGCGCCTCCATAGATGGGTTGTAAAATCGGAGTATCTACTTCCAGGTATCCTTTACCATTCATAAACTCTCTCATCGCCTGAACCATCTTCGTTCGTTTGACAAAAGCATCTTTGACATTAGGATTGACTACCAAATCTACATAACGTTGTCTGTAGCGTAATTCCTTGTCTGAAAAAGCATCATAAGTTGTAATCTCACCCTCTTCATTCTCAACCTCTTTGGGAGTAGGGAGGGGGCGCACAGTCTTTGAAAGAAGTTCAAAAGTCTCAGCATGGATCGTAGTTTCACCGGTTCTGGTTTTGAAAACAAATCCGGTTATACCTACAAAATCACCGATATCAACCAATTTTTTAAATATCGTATTATACTCTTCTACGCCAATATCATCCCGACGTATATAAATTTGTATTGAATCCGTTGAATCTTGAACAGTAAAGAATGAGGCTTTACCCATAATTCTGCGAGTCATGACTCGACCTGCAACAGACACCTTGGTGGCATCTGAAGCCGGAGTTTCGTCATCTTTTTGAAGGGATTCATTTTTTAGAATGTCTGCAGCTGAATGCGAGACATCAAACTTATAAGGGTATGGGTTAACACCCAGCTCTCTAAGTTGAGTTAATTTTTCAAGTCGAACCTGTTGTTGTTCACTCTGTGATTGTTCGGTGTTGCTCGTTAGTTAGTAGTAATGCTTTTTATGGAGTTTAATGAGGTTAAAGATAAAAAAATATGGGGGAAGATGGCATGTTCCCTTTTTAAATAAAAACCGATTGCAGGGAGTCGTAACAAAGTTGTAGATTGTATTCATTGGCTAAAAGAATCAGACATATCGCACTTCCGGAAGAGATCGTATTATCCTGTGAATTGATTACAGAGATTGACGAATCTAAAAACAGGGATGAAGTTGAGAGTGTATCAGGAGCGGTTTTGATTCGCAGCATGGCCAATAAGTATCTGTCTGTCAAAAATTTGGAAGTCTACACACCAAAGAGTGAAAAACCGAAAGCATTTGTAGGTGATAATGAACTTTCAGTGAGTTTTTCTCATACAAAAGAAGCCATATCCGCTGCAATTTCATTTGATTATTTGGTTGGATGCGATATTGAGTGCTATGATAGAGCGGTGAGCCCTGCATTAATGACCAGGATGAAAGGGTTGCATGAAACAGAGGAACTTTATAGGCTTGAACCTATTAGAATCTGGACATTTAAAGAGGCGGCTCTAAAAATGATTGGAACCGGACTCAGAAAACCGATGAATTCGGTAAATATTGATCAGATAGATACGAATCTATTCGATGTCGAAATTGATAATGGAATTCGTGCAAAAATTTGTAGTTTTAAGCATAAGAATTATTGGATTTCTATCTGCTACCAAAAATAAATCATCTACCATTTCTAATAAACCCTACTATGAATATTACTTCATTTAGTCGAGAAAAAGTTGAGAATGGATTAAAATCAGTTCAACAAGAATCATTAGAAAAAGAGAATAATATTCGACTCATCTTTTCTCCCAAAACGATTCACGATGATAATTTTGAGGAGGTTTGCAAAATGTACTCAAAACTGGGTCGTGACGATTATGACACGATTATTGTCATTGAATCCCACCCCGGCAGTGCTGATAAGAAACTACCGATGCCCTCCTTTAAACATCTGGAAACCTCTTTGGGAACCATTCTTGCCAACGACAAATTAAGGAATGATTTTGCAGACGAAGATGATGATTTTTATATAAATGATGATGCGTTTGATGAGGATGTCAGTATTTACAATCAGCTGATGATGTTGCAATCAACTCTCAGTGATTTTTCAATCCTGAGTATTCAGATTACTGATGAAAGTTCATTTATTGTAAAGGAACTTGCCTATGCTGTTGAAGAGATTCTTGCTTCCAGAAGTGCTTTGATTATTTGTTGCTGTGAGATGAATCAAAATGGTTCAGAAGAGTTAAGCAGAATTTTGGATATGATCCATTCAAATAACATATCAGGGATCATGAACTATCTAAACAGTGGAGATTCTTCAGTGGACGGGGTTGGAACATTCATTGCCGGTTTGCTAATTGGGAAAAAGTGGAATCTATCTTTTCAATTTCCATTATTAAACGAAGAAAAAGGAGCCGAAAACCCGTTGATCGGTACTGCGGCTCTTCAAAGAGAATCTATATTTCATGGATGATTGAGCAAAACTCAATTACAATTATTGGCAGAGGGGCCCTTGGTTCTGCTCTTTACGACTTTTTCAATGAGAAGTCCTATTTGATTCGATCTGTTTGGAATAAAAAACAAGTTGAAATACGCTCAACAGTTGAGAGTTCTGTTTTTGTATTGGATAAAAATCTTCCTACAGAAGAAAATGAGATGGGGGAATTGATCTTTCTTGCAGTACCTGATGATCAAATAAAGCTGCTTTCTGATAAATTATCCGGGATTCCATTACAATGGAAGAAAAGATCCATTATTCATTGTTCAGGAAATCTATCCTCAGATGTCTGTTCTTCGCTGAAGAATCGTGGTGCTAAAGTTGCTGCAATGCACCCCATTCAAACTTTCAATAATGGGGATGGATTTCAACGTTTCAACGATATATATGTGACATTAGAAGGTGATGATTCTTTGATTTCAGACTTATCACTGATCATTGAACAAATGGGGGCTCATCCTCTAAAAATTACAGCAGAGCAGAAAAGAGTTATCCATATTGCATCTGTGATAGCTTCAAACTATCTGGTTTCGTTGCTTCATATATCAGAGTCCCTTCTGAAGGATGCAGGAATCAGTGAAAGTCTGGATATTATCCAACCTTTGGTATATCAAACGGTTCAAAATATTTTTAAAAAAGGGGTCAAAGAGTCGCTGACAGGCCCCATCTCAAGAGGAGATATTCATTCGTTGAAACATCATTTAGATCTCCTTAATGAGGATTCACATTACAGTGAAATTTATAAATTATTGGGTTCTGAAGCCCTGAATATTGCACAGAAGAATCAAAGCTTGAACAAGGAGATGATCAACCAAATTTCAGTGTTATTTAGTCGATAATGTATTTTAAATCTTAATTAAAAAGATATTGGCGTTTCAAAGATGAAAATAGATAGAGAGGATTTTTACGAACGGGTATATTCAGTTGTTGGTCAGATTCCTTCGGGTAAAGTAACCACTTATGGAGCAATCGCCGGTTATTTGGGAGTCGCATCCGGCGCCAGAATGGTTGGTTATGCGCTCAACAATCTTTTAACCCGGCCTGATGG
>JAGXIS010000153.1 GCA_024635465.1 Bacteroidota bacterium
GATCTGGATCGATCTTGGTCGTAGAGTCCTAGAATGGACGCTTGATTATAGATACTGGTTCGACCATAGCTGCCCGGATGAATTTCGTTTCCTTCAATTTTGTTTGGTCGGCCTTCAACATTAGTAACTAAAAGTCCTGTTAAAGAGTCCTGAAATGGCATGCTGGTCGCATAAAAAAGTGGCTCGCCAAGAACCATTTCTTCAGGTTGTCTGGAAAAAGGTAAGATCTTTTGAATCGGCTTACGACAAGATGCAAAACCTGCAAGCGCAATAGATGCGCCCATCACTCGTAGAAAGCTTCTTCTTGAAACCTGATCGCTTAACTCAGTAGCATCTTCAGGAAACTCGCGTTCGACAAAGTTCTTATACTCTTTGTTTTGCGCGAGCTCATTTAAGCTCTTCCAATAAGTTGTTTGATTCGACTGATCACTCATTCCTTAGATATTGTTTTTAATTATAAAATCGTTACTCAATGTTAAGATCATTTGGAACTAATAGTGACAACTTTGACAGTATGTAGGAGCATTTATATTGTGTTTGGCTACTAACTCTCTACCCAATTCCAATTGATTTTCAGCTACATATCCCATTGTAGTAATCTCAGAAACCGGTCTTACATGTTTTTCAGGTTCCCTGTGACAATCGAGACACCAACCCATACTTAAAGGCATTGCCTGGTGCACCACTTCCATCCGATCAATTCTGCCATGACATGATTCACAACCAACTCCGACACTTACATGGGCAGAATGATTGAAGTATGCAAAATCCGGTAACATGTGGACTCGAACCCACTCTATTGGTTCACCGGTTTCCCAACTCTCTCTAACCAATGCCAGATTTTCACTGTCTGGAAGAACTTGATTATGACAATTCATGCAAGTTTGAGTAGCAGGTATATTTGCATAACGTGATTCAGTAACCTGTGTGTGGCAATATTGACAATCCATTCCAAGCTGGCCGGCATGAACCTGATGACTGAATGGGACGGGTTGCTGTGGTTGATAACCCACATCTGTAAACTCAGGTGAGAAAAAGTACCATACTGCAAATACAACTGCATTTAAAATGATGATGGAACCTAAAAGAATTCTGCGTGGAGCATCATTTGTCCACTTCGGAAAAATTTGAGCCATAAAACTGTTGCTTGTTACCTGTTGTCGTGCTTACTGAACATGTTGTGGCGTAAGTCAAAATTTACCCAATATATTAAAATCTGTGCAGATGATAGGTACCCATATATGATATTTAAAACGATTCTAAATAATCGGGCTGAACATCTGTAGACAATCGGCTTTTTAACTCCATAGAAGATAGGGTACTCGAATTATATTTGCTTAGTTTTTGGGTAAAAAAAATAAATTTTTGGGAAATGGGTAATCGATCACACTCTATATAGAGGTTTCAACGAAAAAGATTGGCTGATAGTGATTTATCAAGTCACTGATTTTGATTGATATTTATAGATCAGAAGAATATTAAATTTAGCTCCGAAAAATGTACGATATGAGATAAATTTTTCAGGTAAAATTTCTATTTTTGAGCGCGAATGAACAACCGATTAAGCAAATTTGAGAGTATATGGATAAGGAACTGAGTGAACAACTGACGGTTAACTTTTTAAAAGAGATCAGTGTAACGAAAGCGATTGTGTGGATACTGAGCGTGAGTAGTATCGCTTTTCTTTTTTTAATCTATCTGCTCTATTTCAAATCTACGGCTGATGTAGCGGGTGATTGGGTAACACAACTACCGGCTTTGAATGCATTTCTAAACAGTATCAGTACGATTCTGATCCTATCCGGATTTGTAGCCATCAAACAAAAGAAGTACATCCGTCATATGAAGTTCATGCTTACAGCATTTATAACTTCCTCGTTATTTTTGGTGAGTTATTTGGTCTACCACAATTATGTCGGACACACCCCATTCCCGGGTGTTGGAGTTGTACGGCCGATCTATTTTACAATTCTAATTTCACATATCATCTTGTCAGCTTTTGTAGTCCCCTTGGTTCTGACGAGTTACTACTTTGCATTTTCAGGCAAGTTCAACACCCATAGAAAGGTCTCAAGGTGGACATTCCCGATTTGGTTGTATGTTTCTGTAACCGGGGTGGTGATTTTTTTTATTCTGAATTCATATGTCTGAAATGAGAGGCAAAAGGGAAAAGGCAAAAGGCAGAACGCAGAGGGCAGAATTACACCGCTCGACAGTCATCCTGAACTCGTTTCAGGATCTCGTAGTTTTGGGAACTATATCTGGTAAAATTAAAGTAAATGTGAAAATCTTGCCCTTGAGATCCTGAAATAAATTCAGGATGACGGGTGGGGTTGATTACGACGCAGTTGTGAGTTAGTCTCACACTTCACTTCACTTCATTTCTGCGTTCTGCCTTCCTTTTTACTTTTCCCTTTTCACTCCTAAAAACTGCTCCCCCGGTTTTGGAATCCAAACTTCTGTATCGCAAAACTCTTCAGTAAACTCCTTGAACTCTTCCGGAGAGCCTTTCAATACGGGAAAAGTGCCGTAATGAATCGGAACAGCAATTATTGCATCAAGCATCTCACAACATCGAGCCGCCTCTTCAGGCCCCATCGTATAATGATCACCGATAGGTACAGCAATAACATGAGGTTCGTAAAGCTCTCCATAAATTTGAAGATCCCCGAATATGTTGGTATCACCCAGATGGTAAAAACAGAGATCATCTTCAAATGATATCACGAGTCCACCTGCTTCACCGGCATACTCTCCACCAAATGAGGAACTGTGATTCGCAGATACCAGTGTCACAGAGAAATCGTCAAAATCAACAGTACCTCCCTTATTGAATTCGATGGATTGATCTTTTGATACACCCTTCTTAATCAATAACTGAGAGAGTTCCACTTGAGCAACAACCGTACAGCCTGTTTTTTTTGCCAATTCAACCGTATCCCCGACATGATCTTCATGACCATGAGTGAGGAGTATATAATCAATATCACCCGGATTTTTCATCTCTTCGGGAGTAGCTGAATTTCCGGATAGAAATGGGTCGATATAAATGACTTTACCGCTTGGGGATTCGATTCGAAATGCGGAGTGACCCAACCACCATGCTTTAATATTGGTTTTCATATCTTGATCTGTATTTAGTTACCATTTTCTTTCTATCTATATAAACTAATAAAATGTCTGTATGATTCAGAAGATTTCTAATCAGACTGGTTCTTGAAATTTATAGAAGATTGCCCGGCTTCAATTAAATAGTCTGTCATCAATAAACTGTTATTAATTGAGTAGAAAATTTATCACATTACATACGTAATCAACTCAATTTATAGTTGAAAAAAAGAATCAAGTTATTCATCAGATATTATTCATTTATTATGGCAAATCGAATCAAACTGAGTAGAGAGACCCCACACAGAAAAGGAATTTTTGAAGTTACTGATGAGATCATTCAAGGGGGTGTTGGTTTGATTCCTACAGATAGCCAGTATGCCCTGATTTGTGATTACAAAAATAAAAAGGGAATCGAACGAATCCGGCAGATACGGCAACTCGGGAAAAAAGCTCACTTGACGGTGATGTGTCATAGTTTAGAGCATGTTGCCATATTTGCAAACATGACAGACGATAATTTTAAGCTAATCAAAAAGTTGATACCGGGTACATACACTTTTATTTTGCCGGCAACCAGAGAAGTACCAAAGCTTTTAACTCATCCAAAAAAACGGACGGTTGGAATTCGGGTGCCCGATTGTGAAATCTGTCTGGACTTGATTCGTGAGTTGGGAAGGCCCATCATGGCCATAACCGGCAAATTACCGAATGTTGAACATGCTCATCCTGATGATGGGGATCGAGAACTGTTTTTAAGTCGATTTGATAAAATTGTTGATGTGATTATTGATGATCAGGAAAAATTACTCTCAGAACCTACAACGATTGTCGATTTAACAAGTGATGAAGTCAAAATATTAAGAAGAGGGTTGGGTATGGCTCGGCTTGAGGAATCTGTTCAACTTCAGAATAGAGAATTAGAAATGGATCCGGTCACATAAACCCCCGAAAACATGTCGTTTTTTAGCAGAATGAAGAGTACGTTCACGTCAATATCGGATCTGAATGAGAAATGGAGCACCCCTGAAACGGAAGAGGAGTTGGGAAAACTTTTTGAAAAAAAGTCGGGGATTCATCTGATCTACAAGCACAGTAATACTTGCATGACTTGTATCTTTATCAAAAAGAGAGTTGAAGAGTTGATGAGCAGTGATAAAAAGATTGACACATTCCAATTTATTGAGGTAAGACTGAGCAGATCACTGTCAAATTTTGTGAGTGATAAAACCGGTATCAAACATGAGTCGCCTCAAGCAATACTGCTGCATAACGGTGATGTTAAATGGCATGCATCTCACTCTGCCATTAAAATGGATGAAATTTTAAATGAATTGAAAGAAATTAGCTAAAAAGCAGTGGGATGTTCTTCCGAAAATCCGGCTTCACAATCCCTTTTTCTGTGATAATAGCAGATATCAAATGGTTAGGGGTTACATCAAAGGCCGGATTGTAAACGTGAATATCATCCGGTGAAGTTTGTCGATTACCGAAATGGGTCACTTCCAATGGCGATCGCTGCTCAATTTCAATCTCTTCACCCGTTTCCATCTCAAGATCAATGGTTGAGTATGGAGCTGCTATATAAAATGGGATATTGTGAGCTTTGGCTAAGACAGCTAAACTGTACGTTCCGATTTTATTGGCTGTATCTCCATTAAGCGTAATTCTGTCGGCGCCTGTGATGATCAGATCGACATCCCCATTTTGCATGAGAGATGCTGCAGCGGAGTCGATATTTAGAGTGAATGGAACCCCGGCCTTTTTCAGCTCCCATGCCGTTAGCCTGGATCCTTGATTCAGTGGACGTGTTTCATCAACCCAAACCATTTTTACTTTTTTTGCAAAATGGGAGTGCAATATCACTGAAAAAGCTGTCCCATATGCTGCAGTGGCTAATCCACCCGTATTGCAATGGGTCAGAATTCGTGCGTTATCCGGAACCAAAGAGACTCCATACTCACCAATAGACTTACAGAGATCCCGGTCTTCATTGTGGATATCAATCGCTCTGTTTAAAACAATATTTTTTAAATCGGCCACACTCTTATCGGCGTGGTTTCGAATCACTGTCAAGAGAAGTTGCAAGGCCCAATTCAAGTTAACGGCTGTTGGTCTGGATGAGTTTAGATATGCGGCCACTTTTTCAGCGTGTTTTAAAAAAGCATCATAGTCTGCATCCGGACCTTCTTTTATTCCCATATAAAATCCATACGCTCCGGCAATCCCGATAGCAGGAGCTCCGCGCACTTTCAGTTTTGAGATGGCATCCCAAGTCTCTTCTGCAGTGTGTAAGGATATATA
>JAGXIS010000154.1 GCA_024635465.1 Bacteroidota bacterium
AAATCAATATGAATAACCCCAATTGCAAATTGGGGATTAAGATGGGCAACGAACCCGAACCCCTGTACAGGGGTTCAATGTCTCGTTGCAAAAACCTTAAACCTTTTTGTAAGGAATCACCAAAGTCGTGTTCATATTAGGAAATACAATCATTCCAATTTGGGAAAATGAACACTTACACGCAGTTGTTGTATCATATTATTTTTGGTACCAAATATAGGAGTCCAACTCTGATCAAAAATGATAGGGTGATTCTTTATAAATACATATCCGGCATCTTAAAGAATAAAAAGTGTCATCTCTATCGGATTAATGGTGTAGATGACCATCTACATATCCTTACCCACATTCATCCAACTGTACCTTTGTCCACTTTAATCAAAGATGTTAAACTTGCTAGCTACTCTTTAATTAAACATCAAAATATATTTCCGGATTTTAAAGGGTGGCAAAAAGGTTATGGTGCATTTACAGTCCATAATAAAGATAAACCTAGAATTATTGAGTACATTAAGAATCAGGAAAGTCATCATCAAAAGTTAACCTGGAAACAAGAAATGATAAAGCTTTTTGATGAACATGATATAAATTACAGTAGCGAGTTCCCGCTATGAATCTATTGGATTAAACCCCTTTCAGGGGTTTGGGTTTTGAGGCCTTTTGGAACCCGATTTTCAATCGGGGTTATTCAGGTTTAACCCTGGCGGGTTATTTTGTGATTAGTGCCTACCTGCAATCCTAAAACCTAAGCTTGTTCAGATATACTAAACCCCCTAGGCAGGGGTTTGGGTTTTGGGGCCCTTAGGAACCCAAATTGGCATTTGGGGTTATTCATGATCAACCCTGGCGGGTTGTTTGGGGCTTGCGCCCCAACCCGATTTGCAATCGGGGTTATTTATGTTCAACCCTAAAGGGTTGTTCTTGGGGGCTAGCGCACCCCACGATTTGGCAATCGGGGTTATTGATCTCTTTCCGTTTTTACCCAGTTCACTTCTTTTCCTTTTTTGAATGCATTGATATAGACCTTCACTTTCCAGAAAATGTACACCGGTAAGTGAAGAAGAGATTTATACAGATCTTTGTCAGCACCCGCCACATACATTCCAACAAAAAAGTAAGCGATGCCAATCAATGCCAGCAGACCCCACAACAAAAGAAGAAACGTTTCAACGAACCCAAAAAGCCATAAACCATAAACAGCCAGTAGTGAGACCATCACCATCAACATCATGTTAACGAAAGGAGGTGTAATCAAATCAATAAAAACATCAAAAAAAGCAGTGGATCGTTTTTTATAAGATTCGGCTAAAAATTTAGTCGTATACATTCTGATAATCTGAAGTCTGCCAAGCTCCCACCTGGATCTTTGTGATTCAGCGTTTTTGGCTTCAACCGGCATCTGGGCAAATACCGTAGCTTCCGGTGCAAAGTCAATTTTTATGCCGTTTAACAAAAGAATCAAACCGTACTCTAGATCCTCGGTTAGCGACCATGCATTCCATGGCACATCTTTTAATACTTCTGATCTAAAACACATTCCATTCCCACGCAGTCCCATGTGTAAATTGAGCACTTTACGTCCAAGTGGTTTTACATAGTTGTGCAGTAAAAACCCTATCCTGGTCGCTTCAATACTCCAGTTACCCGGTTCGGGTAAGACCAAATCACTGCTTTGAATCACATTACTGCCCTTATCCAGGTAAAAATTCATCACTTCCAGATAGTTGCCGGAAATAAGGCTGTCAGCATCTACAACAATGATGGCATCATATGACTCTTGATACCCTAAAATCAGATCAAATGCCCATCTAAGGGCATACCCTTTCCCTCTGTTTTTGGGGTTGGTTCGCTCCAAAACAGTGACTCCCAGAGAACGTGCGAGAGAGGCTGTGTTATCCGTACAATTATCGGCTATCACAAAAATGTCGTAATTATTTTTAGGATAGACCAGTCCGGTTAAACTGTAGATTGTTTTCGAAATGATTTTCTCTTCGTTGTGGGCGGGAACAACCAATGCAAAATTTCGATTGCTATCCGACTTGAAACGGGTATGTATCTTAGCATTTAATGCCAATAAACTCAAAATGAATTGATATCCTACCAGCGGAGCAATGACAATAAAAAAAGTTAAAAATAAAATTTCCGGCAGATTCATTTAAAAAGTTACCCTCTATTTAGATGTTGTTAGCTCATTTGAATTTTCATTGGATGTTGAAAAAGCGCTGGTTACAAATGCAAAAATGGCGGTGAAATTGATGGCCGGTTCATTAACCAGATAGTTTTTAAACGTATCCTCATAATTTTTCGCAGGTCGTGAGGATATCTCTTCGTTATTAAGTAATAGATGATTATTTGCTCCTCCTACCAGCATTCCGGGTACAGGTTCGTTGAAATTACCCATCTCTGAAAGCTGGTGATACGGATTTTTTACTGAAACAAACCCAACACCGGTTACCTGCGATAGGTTGTGTGGATTTCTTCCCATGATATAGTGTAGTTGATCATTTGCTGCACGCTTGTATTCAGATTTGCCGGAAATTTCATAAGCATGGATCAGATCGAAAGCATAAGCGAGGCCAACACTGTTCGAGCCCCAGTAGTATTCATCATTTTGAAGCAGATTCCTGTAATTATTACTCTTTTGTACTTTTAAAATAGAATCTGCATGATTCATCACATGAGCCCTTACTGTCTGCCGATCATTTGAATAAATGTCCGGAGTATTTGAAGATAAAAAAGCTCGCAAAGCCAGGCTCTCTGCATCGCGCCAGCTAATGGGCGGGATCTCTGTCAAGTTAATCTGCTTGTAATTGTCTATAAAAAATCTCAGATGGTCATCACTTTTTGTCAATTTATATAGTTCCATGGCTGCCCATAATCGTTCATCCAGATCAGAAGTATCTCCATATTCACCACCTGTAACGCCGGTCGGATTTTTAAACCCTCCTTCAGGTAGGTTATCAGGATTCAAGACGAGGAACTCCCACGCTTTGTTGGCAGCCCTGTATAACTCTTGTGAAAGTGTGGGATTATACTCTGTCAAATGTCGTGACCCAAGAGCAGCTACAGCCGCAAACGACGCTGTTGCGGCACTGCTAACGTCAAAGATATAACGGGTTGAAGGATCATCGGCCGGCAAATACTCGCCTGTCCATTTTTCCTGGGATACTTTATGAAACACAGCTCCATCATCCCGTTGCATGTTTAATAACCATTTCAACGCCCAGCTCACTTCATCAAGAATGTCTGGAATGCCATTGCCTGATTCAGGTATATCTAATTGTTGATCTAAAAAAAACTCGGAATTTAATTCATAGGCGTACAGAAGTAAACCGGCGCTTAAGGCTGTATTACCTGAAAACTTGTTGTAGTCACCCGCATCGTGCCATCCGCCTGTAACCTGTTTCGAATTATTGGGGTCATTATAAAATGGGGCGTCACTCAAATGGCAAATAGGGTAACTCCAATCCGTTTCGTTGCCAACAGCCATCCCGCATCTGTGAAAATAAAAACTCTTAACCGTGGTGAGTAATGCATCATGGTATACATTTTCCCTAATATTGAATGGGTGGGATGTTAAATTCGTGCTTCCGGTTGTTTTTATAACATAAATACCGGGATTGTTTACAATAGAAAAATCAATGATTGCTACTCTATCACCGGAAATGGAGTCAGGTTCGTTATGCGCCTCCACCCTACCTGAAAAAACAACTTCAGAGTCTTGCAATCGAACAATTTCAAAATGTGCAGACTCTGTATTTACAACATAGGCCTGTTTGATACTCCCTGCCTCATAACCTACAAGATTTAAAGCTATAAATTGATTTTCCGATGATTGATCACATCCCGAAAGAGCGATAATAGATACCAAAAAAGTCATATAGAGACCTACATGACTACACAGGATCTTTAATAACCGATTTTCCGATAAATGGTTTTTCTCTCTCAAAATATCACCTTAGTGAATGGATTTATTGTAAATAGTTTTTGTTTGAATTGATCTTCATATTATCGACAGCATCTTTTTGATGCGATTGCCCATTCTGATTACGAAATTTTCCATCTATAATGGACTCCACTTCATGTTTAATACTCTCTACGAATTGCTCCATATTGTGAACCTCTTCTATATATTTTCGCGCTTCATTTCCCATTTTTTCACATCGATCGGGATCATTCCATAACTCGAGAATAGCATGCCTCATCGCTTCAACATCTCCCTGTGGCACAAAAATACCGGTAACTCCATCCTGAATTACATCTATTTGACCCTCTGCCCTTGTACAAATAACTGCTTTACCCATAGCCATCGATTCAAGAATGGTGGTTAACCCGTTATCAGAATCTGTAGGTAACAGAGGAACCACTACAAAACGTGAACGGGCATATAGTTCACGCAAGTCTGTCTGGGTCTTTGGCCCTACTGTAATGTTCTGGGGTATATCCTTAATATTATGCAGCCTCTTTACAGTGTTAAATATTTCACCCCTGGATGCCCCGGCTGCGATGTGACAGGGAATATTGAGTGGGCGCAGTGCTTCTACCAGAGTTGGGTAATCCCTGGCTTCCATTCCGACGGAACATATAATCCTATCTGTTTCCCTTTTTTGCGGTTTCCAAAACTTTTGGTCGGTACCTCGTTTTACCAGAATCATTTTTTCCGGACTTATACCCAATTCTTCAATGCCTATTTTGCGTTGCATTGACGACCAGATAATAAATTTACTAATGGAGTCCTTTGTTTTTTTCAAAAACCACATTTTTTGACGTGCTTTTTTTTCATCCACAGAAGTAATTCTGGAAATAATCATGATATGTGGTTTGCTGATATTGAGATACTTCATCACAAATGCGAGAGGTAATCCTACTCTTTCCATTTGAGTTAAAATCACATCATAGCGACCTACTATAAACAGGGCTTCAATCAGTTGCGCAATGCTAACCGGCAGAAATTTGTAAAAATACTTTCGAATGGCAGGAGGTTTCTCTAATAAGTATCTCTCATCTAACAGTTCAGCAGATATAGCGTGCTCAAGAAGTGAGGTTCTGGGAATGACATTTTTATCCTCCAATTGCTTCATCTCTTCATCCGCAATTTTGTTCATCCCTTTTGATATTATATATAGTGTTTTCATAGCAACCGATTTTGGGTATTTAAAAAATTAATACCATCATACATTTTGTTCATGCCAGGTTTCCGGATAGTTACTATCACCATTCCTATGTATTCCGAGTGGTTTTTCCACCAATGAGGACTCATTCTTACCATTTACTTTTGATGTTTTAAATCGATTATATAACCACTCCACATACTGAAACGGAGTGATCAGTTTTATGGCAAAAGATTGAATACTGGTGTACTGATTGATTGCAATTCTTCTAAAATCATATTGTGTGTCTCCAAACTTGGGAGAACCCGTGTACACGCCACATGCAAACAAATACCCGGAGTCGGATACTATTTGTTTTATTTTTTTATCGAATTTACCATATGGATATGCGAAACTTTGGATCGGTTCCTCTAAAATTGATTCAATCTCCGCTTTCGATTTTCGGATTGTATAATTTGCTTCAAATTCCGTTAAATCAGAAAGTATAACGTGGTGCATAGAGTGTGAACCAATCTCAAATCCCTGTCTTTTGGCATCCAGTATCTGTTCATTCGTCATCAGTGGGCAAATATCATCCTTATCTTTTTCATCCCATTTTGCACGGGTTAATTCTCTGTTGCCAACTACGAATATCACGCCTTTCATACCCATTTTATTCATCATGGGAATGGCATTTTCAAACGTGTCCATGTAACCATCGTCAAATGTCAGAATGATCGGTTTATAAGGAAGTGTCAATTTTTCCTCTTTGTAAAGTTGATAATCTGCAAATGTTATAGGAGTGTATCCTAAGCTGTTTATCAAATTTAATTGTTTTTGAAAATCTGAGACCGTTACGTAGTGCCAGTGATTGTATTTTTCAGGTAACTCCTTCACAATCCGATGGTACATCAGTATCTTAATTTTAGATGTTTTTTCTTCTTCTCTCACGTCATATTATTTGATCTGTTTCTCTTGATAAA
>JAGXIS010000155.1 GCA_024635465.1 Bacteroidota bacterium
GTGTTGCTGATTGGTATGGGCTTTCTTGGTGGAGGGATATTTAATGCTATCATGGGAGGGATTGCAGACAGTTATCTACCGGAAGCCCTTGATGAACTTCAGACAGTGCGAATTATGGAGCAAGTTGAGGAGCGCTTTCCTAATTATTTTCTGGTAGCTCAAAATGCTGATGGAAATCCCGCTGCAATGGCCGAGTTGGGCTACAGGGCAGCAGATGTAAGTAATATTTTGCAGTATACCGGCAATGCCCTGGCGTATTACCGTGAACATGGTGTGTTTAATGGTAGTACTACCGGTAATGCTCTTCGGGCGCTGATTGATTCCGGGATGCCACAGGAACAAGAGCTTAGGGAGCAGGCTTCAGGGGTATTACGGCCTGCTGACAACTTCGGTGGGAGAATGGCCTTTCTTTGGGTCTCACCTGTTGCACTGCTTGTCGGATTTGTATTCCTGCTATGGTTTATCAGGGATAAGCGTCGCGGTGGATACAAGGTGGAACGACTTGAGAAACGGGAATTAACAGTGTAATTTTTGCATTTACCTGAATTATCGTTTAGTCGTTAATCAAACGGTAATTCAGGTCTCTTGCAGAGAATTTTATAGCTACCTGTTAACGGACATCATAAATATCAGCATCATAGACCTTAACATCTGCCCAGAGATGGTTATAGGTATCGATAAATTCTAAATGGTCTGGATGTTCGTCATATACCATATAATCTTCCATGGTTTCAAACCATGTATAAATGGAGTAGGCGTATGAATGATCCGTTACATCACGTTCTTCAGTTCCGGCAGGAATCCCTGTTTCTGAACGATAGATCGCCGGTATCTCAAGTAGTTTTACCAACCCCGATTCGAACTGCTCTCTTTCTTCATCTGTAACATCATCATTTAGATAAAAATAGACAGTGTGTTGTAACATGCCGATAGTGGAATCGCTATTAGTCATGGTTTCGGTTTGATTGTCATCGGGTTGACTGCTATCGGGCTGGCAGGCAGATATAAAAAATATCAACAGACTAATAGAAACAATTCGTGATAAAAGATTCATTTTCATTTAATATTGAGTTAGGGTTGAAATAGATATAAACTTTTAGACATTTCTCTAAAATACATGCAATTACTTAATTTTCAATGCGGGTTATGGGATAAGAATTTCTGATTCAATGGATTAACCGTTAGTATCTAAGGTTATGACAACATTCCCCGTCTTCTGACCTGTATGCACGTATTTGAATGCCTCAGGAATCTGCTCAAAAGGATATTGCCGATCAATTATCGGCTTGAATTTGCCTGTATGGGCCAACTCTCTCAGATAATGGATCATCTCTTTATCAAAGGTTGGAATCGGAAACAGTACTTTTTTACCACCAAACATTGGTGTAAAAATGGCAAGAAACGGATTTTGGGAATAAGGGCCCAGGTCGGTTGAAGTAAAAATTCCTTTTTCTTTTAGTAAAGGTTTGCATTGCTTGAACGAACATTTGCCAACTGCATCAAATACCACGTCATATTTTTTATCTGTTTTGGTAAAATCCTCGACTGTATAATCTATGATCTGGTCGGCCCCAAGTGATTTGATAAGACTCAGATTTTTGGTATTACATACAGCCGTAACTTCCGCCCCAATAGCCTTAATGATTTGCAATGCGGCCGATCCAATGGCACCGGTAGCACCATAGAGTAGCACTTGCTGCCCTTCCTGAATATTTGCACTTCTGATATTGTTCAATGCATAGTGAGAACCCTCAGTAAATGGAGCAGCTTCACTGAAAGTCAAATCCCCGGGGATAGTGGCAACAGTATCATCTTCAGATATGGATATGTATTCGGCATAAGCACCAACACCGCTAAACCCAAAAACGTTGTCACCGGTTTTGAATAAGCTAATATTCTTTCCGGTGGCTTCCACCCGGCCTGCAAACTCACTGCCGGGAATCGTGTTTTTTGGCTTAAACAATCCGGTAAAAAACCGAGCGATAAAGGGCTCAGCTCTCATAAGTCCATTATCCGTTCGATTTACAGTTGTTGCATGAACTCTGACGAGAATTTCCTTCTCGCCGGGAACAGGTTTAGCAACATCCCTGAGACTCAGAACTTCAGGTGGGCCGTACTTTGTGTGGACAAATGCTTTCATAGGTTTTTTATTTAGTTGTTTTTAAACCCATTGCAGTAAAAACACTGTCTACAGGCTCCCACAATTCAATTTTGTTCCCCTCTCCATCCATGATGTGGACAAATTTTCCATAGTCAAATGTTTCAATATTGTCTAAAACAGTTACACCGCTCTCTTTTAGGTTATCAACAAGCCCTTCAATATTTTGAACCCGATAATTGACCATGAACTCTTTTTTAGAAGGAGCAAAGTAGTCACTACCTTCTTTAAAAGGGCTCCATTGCAGATAGTTTATTTCATCCGGTCTATTTGCGTTTCTAAATTCAAAACTTGAACCCCATTGGTTTACTTCAAGTCCTAAGTGTTTTGAATACCACTCTTTGGTTTTTTCCGGGTTTTCCGAAAAAAAGAAAATGCCTCCAACCCCGGTAACTTTAGGGGTTACATCTTCAGAGGAATTGGTATCGTCTTGATGTTTTTTCTCTTTTTTCATATCACATAGTTAAAGTTATTATAAATCGAATCATTTTTCACCTAAAGATCTGATTATTAGATGTGTTAAAACTGCTCCTAAAAGTGAAACAGGAAAAATAATCATAGTAACAATGATGATTTCAAATGGCCAAAGATTATGAGATGTTGAGTCAATGAATGTTGTATCATAAATGACTCTGAACATTACTGCTAAATTAAAGCCTAATGTTGTTAAAAGTGAAGCTTTTAGAGCTGTTTTCCTTAATACTGAAACTCCTGCAGCCCCAATCAATATCGCACTTATTGACCATTTTAGAATGAATGGCTGACTGAACATATTCATTTCACTATAGGGAATTGTCCAGTGAAAGATACCGGCTACAAAAAATCCTAACCCAATAATTAGTATAGATTGTCTGTCTTTAAAGATCTTCTCCATATTTTTTTTAATGAATAAACTTCACATTTGTCATCATCAATTATCCGGAAACATTTTTTTCTTTCTCTTCTCCATCTCATTCGCAATTACACGACCATCCTCGTCCTGAGTTTTGAGCTTGTCAATGATATTTTGATAGCTCTCTTCATCTCGATCTTGACTTAGTTTAAAAACACTATCCATCTCAATCACATCAATCTCAAAAGCCACAATAGCTTTCATAACTTTTTGTTTAAAATCAGAATGTAGGTTGTCAAAAACAGTTGAGGATTTTTGATTATATCCTTCAAAATGAAGTGTCGTTTTTCGAAGAATTTCTTCTAATCCCTGTTCATCCAGAAATCGGATAATGCCTTTTGCATACACACTCATGTAGTTCCAGGTAGAAGCCAGGTGAGGATTGCTATACCAGGTTGCACTCACATAGGTGTGAGAACCGGAGAAAACCACAAGAACATTTTCATTGTGTTTGAATGCTTTATGATGATCGGTGTTTCTCATGATGTGACCACTCAACACTTTCCGTCCATCCTTTTCTTCAATAAAAACGGGCACCTGTGTAGCAACAGGCTTGTTATCTGAATCACATCCGGAGACAAATGCAAATGGATGTTGATCAATAAACTCTTTAATTACCTGCTCATCCTGTTCTTTGTAATAAGGTAGATTGTACATTTAGGTGTCGTTTGAGATATTTAATATTGCAATCTGAAAGAGTACAATATTTCAATTAAAATTCTATATGACAACTATTGATTTAGGTTTGCAAAGAGATGTGGGATAACGGTTTGGTATTTAAATGGTGGGCTATTAATCAATAATCAGCAAGAAAATTAAACCGGATGTATTTAGACACATCAAAATAAATAATTTTAGACGAATTGTTTAGACCTTCTTCATTTAATTCAAAAGTAGGACAATGTACTTACTGTAATTGGAGCAGAAGCAAATTTATTGTTGAATAAACTTGTAAAGATAGGGTGAGCGATGAGCCTTACCGGTTTTCTTTTTACCAATTCGTTTGAGGTGTCCGGACAACATTATTTTTCGATGAAAACTGGTACGGTTTAATTCTTTACCTAAAATAGATTCATGTAAACCCTGAAGTTCAGCCATTGTGAACGTTTTGGATAGCAAATTCAAACCGACTGCTTCACTGTTGATGCTTTTTTTCAGGTGATCATGAGCTTTTTGGTAGATATCATTGTGGTCCAGAATCAATGAAGGAAGCTCATTGATATCGATCCATTGACAAGTGTCAGACAGCGAATCAGCTACCGGCTCCACTTTTTTAAAATCTACAAGAGCAAAGTAACTGACAGATATAAATCTTTGCAGAAGAAAATGAGTTTCATCAAAAGAAGCCTCATTATTTTCAAGTACAGTTTTCATTGGAGTGTGATCCGATCTTTTAAGGCTTCCAAACGTATGAAACTGATTCAGATAAATATTTGAGAGCCCGGTTCGCTCTTTTAAAACCCTTTTGGCAGCATCATCCAAAGTTTCATCTTTTTTAATGAATCCACCGGGTAGTGCAAAAAGCCCGGTTTTTTTATACTCTAAAACTAAAACTTTCAACTCTTTATCGTGATATCCGAATATCACACAATCAATAGAGATACCCGGCATAAACTGATTCCAATCAATATTTGATGATTTTAGATGTTCTTTTTTTAAACTCATCACTTCAATTATTTATTCTGTTATTTTCGGATTAACAACTTTTTATAATACTGAATTTGTGGGGTATAGGTAAATGTACTATAATTGTTACATAGTGTAACAATAAGTTTTTACTATAAATTCACAAGAGAGTATTAAACGAAATAACTCATTGAATTTGAAGGATTTATTCAAAAAAAATGAAATAGTGACTTGGTTATGATTAGGCTAAATAGAAAATTTATGATTGTGCTGTTCATGGGAACTTTAATCCCGGTTCAGTTAACTGCTCAGGAAGCTTTATGGGGTGGGGCAGACATTGTAAATTACAGGGAACGATTGGATGAAATCGGCATGGCCTATGAGTATCATGAATCTGAAGGGGGGCACACCTGGAAGAATTGGCGTGAGTATTTA
>JAGXIS010000156.1 GCA_024635465.1 Bacteroidota bacterium
GTAGCTGAAGTGATGGATACCACTATACGCGATGAAAGTGATATACCTTATCAAAAACCAATAATAGCATATTTAACCAATGGTTAATATTACAGGGAAACCGATGAGTAAACAAAACGTATTTAAAGACAAAGATGCCACATCAATTGAAGTTGTTGGGAATGACATCATTGATAAGGAAACTAATATGTTGCCCGTACATTATTTACCGGGCACAGAAAATAGTATAGATTATAAATGCATCTCAAAAAAGTATTACAACAGTTTCAACTTTTCAAAACTGGCTTCTTCTTTTAACCACTCTAAAATGACTATTGGCATCACAAGTGCAGGTAGAGGAGATGGGAAAACACTAGTAGCAGCCAATATGGCCGTTTCCCTGGCAGCCGGATATAATCAAAAAACGGTGTTGGTGGATATGAATTTTCAAAATCCCGATATGCACTCAGTGTTTGGTACAGAACTAACACCCGGCCTATCCGATGCAATTAACTGCGAAAAAATTAGAGTGATTCCATCCGGAATCGCAAACCTGTTTCTAATGACGGCAGGCAGCAGCAAACATCTGACACCCGGAATAGAACACACCATTATTCTGCGAAAAATTTTACAAACACTTAAAAGCAGATTTGATTTTGTGATTATAGACATGGGTTCTATTCATCCCATCGAAAAATTTCCAATTCACTTTATAAATGAAATCGATGGTTTAATAGGAGTGATAGACAGTAAAAAAACTAAAAAAGGGGAATTCAATAAAATCTTCAAACATCTCGATGAAAGCCATTTCATAGGGTATGTTTTTAACCGGACGGATAACTCATGAAAATTTTATTAGGTATTATTTTTTTCCACCTGTTGGTTATATACAGGGCCAAGTTTTCCATCGGTGATGGCACACCCTATCTCACTACATTTTTTTTAACAGTGCTGCTGGTTGGTTACGTCGTAGTTATGATGTTTATCATGCCAATGCCCGAAGAATAAGTACTGAAAATGAATACAATCAACGACTTTACTACCGGCCGGTATAACGATAGCTCACTACTCAAATCCTTGGGTTTAGATAGTGAAAACGCATTTGTGCTATGGTTACTGCTATTTTTTGCCGCTCTGCTTGGGGGTGGTCTTTACATATTTGATGGTAATGTTCCGCTAGTAGCCGGTATCATCTATTTATCGTTTGTGCTGATCTTGAGCATCCTGCGCCTGGATCTCAGCTTATATCTATTCATGTTTACGGTGATGCTTTTTGACCAATATGCCATACCGGGGTTTGACTCATTTACATTCGATGTTCGATTTTTTCACAACATTAAAGAAATCCCATATGTACCCTATATACACAGTGGATTTTTCAGCCCATTTGAAGTACACCTGTTATTTATCTCCGTTGCATTATTAATGCATGCTACTATCCGAAAAAGCTTTTCATTTAAAGCAATTCCTGTTTGGGGTGCTTTTCTGTTTTTCTTCGCTTTCCTCACTTTTTCATTCGTAACTGGTTTGCGCGGCGGCGGGGAGATAACGGTTGCATTATGGGAAGTAAGAGCACTGTTTTATCTCTGCGTGATGTATGTTTTGGTGCCTCAAATATTGGATTCAAAAGAACAGATAGGCACACTTTTTTGGGTGATTATCATCGGCATTACCATAAAAGCATTACAAGGGGTCGTGAAATTTGTCGGCCTGGGATTCACAACCGGTGGCTACGCAGTACTCACAAACCATGAAGATCCTGTATTCATGATTACCATTTTTGTACTCCTTCTGGGATTCCTTGTTTTTCATGCAGATGAGAAACAACGTATTTGGCTATTGAGTGCTCTGCCGGTCCTTCTTTTAGGTTTTTATGTAGCCCAGCGCAGAGCAACCTATGCTTCAATAATGGTCGCAGTTTCAGCATTCATACTTTTACTGCCCACATTGAAGCGTAACCAGTTTCTGAAATATTTTCTCCCGGTTTTGTTCATGCTCCTACTGTACGGTGCGGCTTTCTGGAATAGCGACAGTTCGATTGGCAGACCTGTTCAAATGATTAAATCAGGTTTTGTTGTGCCAGATAAGGAGACCAATTTCACGGATTATTCTTCCAATCTCTATCGGGATTATGAGAATTACAATTTAGCGCAGACTGTAGTAAACCATCCAATATTTGGCACAGGATTCGGAGTAAAATATGATCAACCGATTCAATTGGTAAGTATCCGGTTCACGCTTAGCGAATATATTCCCCATAACCAGATATACTGGATTGTAGTAAAAATGGGGGTCGTTGGCTTTTTTGCCTTTTGGTTCTTCTTTAACAGTTTTGCCGCCAGAGGCACACAGTTATTTATGAGGCTGAATGATCCTTACCTGAAAGCCGTCACAATGGTAATTGTCATAGCCGTGATCAATCAGCTGGTGGTCTCTTTCTTTGATCTGCAACTTACGTATTACAGAAGTATGCTCTATTTGGGCTGCTTAATGGGTTTGCTTTCTGTGATTGATAATATCCATTCAGTTGAACAATCAAGTGAAAATGATGCTAACGAAAGCTTAGATGAATAAGCAGAACACAAATAGCAATATTCGACAATCTGTAGCCCGAAACGTCTCTGTAATGTTTGGGGCTCAGGTGGTTACCTGGGGATCGAGTTTTTTATTACTCTATTTTCTGCCCAGGTATCTGGGTCCGGAAGATTTTGGCCGACTCTATCTTGCTTTGTCCATAAAAATGATCCTTGGACTGCTTATCGATTTTGGCGGAAATTATCTGATTCCTAAAGAAGTGGCTCGATCTGAGAGTAAAGGAGCACAGATTTTAAGCAGCTATATCATGTTAAGAATAGTGCTTTGGATTTTATCAGTTGGCCTAATTCTTCTGGTATCAAACCTTCTTGGTTATTCAGAACATGTTCACCTGCTTATTTTGATACTTATTATTGCCAAACTCTGGGAAGGCGGGACTACCGCTTTTAGCGCATATTTCCAGGGAATTGAAGAGATGAAATATCCCTCCATGGGAACTATTGTAGAGAGACTTTTTGTGGCTTTTGTTGCTGTTGGAGCACTACTAATGGGTGCCGATTCTATCGGAGTAGCCATTGTTATAACTGTGGGAGCCTTCCTGAATTTGATTGTTATTTATTGGTTTTCGAAGAGGGTTGTTCGTGTTAAATATAAATTTGACCCCAAAATTTTCTCACTTTTAAAATCCGGAATGCCCTTCTTTCTGTTTTCACTTTTTTCGGTGATATACTATCGCATTGATGCTGTAATGTTAGCCTCTTTAACGACGGAAGAAGTAACCGGATGGTACGGCGGAGCCTTTCGCTTTTTTGATATTGTAATGGTATTGCCACTGCTTTATAAAACAGCCATATTCCCGGTTTTTTCAAAGTTATGGGACAACAAGGAGGGAATTTTGGAGAGTACAGTTGGTCAAAGTTTGAGGCTTATGATCATACTTGGAATTCCCACTGCAACGGCGATATTTCTGTTTGCGGAACCGATCATACACTTTTTTATGGGACTTGAAGGTTATGGCCCATCCGTGATTGTACTGCAAATATTTGCACTCAGTATACCCATCATTTTTGTTGACATTATTTTGGGAAGTGCATTGATGGGTGCCGCAAACAGGCAGAGAGCTTGGGCTGTTGTTGGGCTTTTAGCCATATTTGTCAACATTTCTGCCAATTATATGCTCATCCCTTATACACAGACCCTTTTTGCAAATGGAGGCATTGGAGCCTCTATTGCTACACTTATCACGGAGATATTTGTCATGGGATTTGCCTTTTACCTTCTTCCCAATGGGTATCTGCAAACCTTTAAAGGCACATATATTTTAAAGCCGACACTTGCAACTATAATCATGTTAATTCCAGTACTACCCCTGCTTTTATTTACAGGGCTGTATTGGATGGTATCACTTTTACTCGCAGGTATTTTTTACATCTCTGCGTTGCTACTGCTTAAGACATTTAATCAGGAAGAGTTGAAGTTAATTAAGAATTTTATATCAACCAGTCAAAAAAAATTAATCGTATACCTCAAGTAACAGACCTCATGAAAGTACTATATTTTATTCCTTACAGTCCTGCAAACCCCACTTTTGGAGGATCGTTACGCATCTATCATATTTTGGATTATTTGTGCACCCATCACGATGTTACTGTTGCCGGATTTAGCAACCCTGAAGAAGAAAAAGCATTGATTAAAAACTTTCCGGTACTGTCCGGGAAGACCCACTTTGTAGATTACCCCTATAAAAACTCCAACAAATACCTGCTTCTTATAAAATCGATCTTAAGTTCCCACAGTCTTTGGCATCAATACACAATGTCAGAACCTTTGCAGCAGATATTAGATCGGTTATTAAGAAACGAATCGTTTGATGTGATTCAATCTGAATTTCCAGTAATGGGTATGTATTCATTCAACAGTACAGCCATCAAAATTATTGATTCACATAATGTTGAATATGATAATTTTAAACGAATGGCCAAGGTAAAAAATCCGATAAAAAAAATATTCTACCATCTGGAATCCTATAAATTTTATAAAGAAGAGACAGGGGCGTGCAAGAAGCAGGATGCACTTTTTGTAACGAGTGAAAGAGATATTTCCATTTTTGATCAATCGGTTCCCGGTGTACCCAAATATCTGGTTCCTAACGGAGTGGATGAAGAGTACTTTTATCCAAAGGAAACAACCCCGAAGCCTCATTCACTGGTATTTGTAGGCATGATGAAATATGTACCCAATTACGATGGGATCAATTTTTTCCTGGATGAAATCTTCCCCAAAATAATTGCTCGGTTTCCCGATACAACGATAACTATTGTAGGTAAAAACGCACCTACTTCTATAACCCGCAGGGCAAACAAAAACATCATCATAACGGGATTTGTGGAAGATACACGTCCATATATGCACGATGCTTCGGTTTATGTTGTGCCATTGCGAATGGGAGGTGGAACGCGACTTAAAATTATGGAGACCCTGGCTTCCAAAATTCCCTTGGTAACCACAAGTATTGGTTGTGAAGGCATTGATATTGAACATGAAAAACATGCCTTGATTGCCGATAAACCCGAGGATTTTGCCAATGCAGTGATAGAACTATTTGAAAACAGAGACCTCTGTGAAAAATTAGCGGATAACGGCTACGAATTGGTAATGGAAAAATACCGATGGAAAAGTATTTGCAGGGAAATGGACCGTGCTTTTGAAGAATTGACGGGGATCAAAACAGCTACGGAAAATGAAGGGAAAAACAGAATGAAGTATGAATCCAATGGAATTTACAAATAAAAAATCTGACGGTGACATCATGTACTATGAAACAGGCGACATCTTGACCAAGAATGAAGTATTAGGAACAAAGACAGTTAACA
>JAGXIS010000157.1 GCA_024635465.1 Bacteroidota bacterium
GTCTTGAACTGATGAAAAGAGTCCGGCATGACCTGCAATCCCATCCATAAAATAGGCTCTTTCATCATGCACTCTTGCATGGACAAGACCGCGATCATAAACGGTATCAATTTCTGTAGGAAGAATTCTTTCTACAAGATTATGTGGTGCATATTCAGGATTGAACCAGGTAGAGTGCATTCCCATTGGATGGTGCATTTCATCTCTGATGAATTGATCCACTCGTTTTCCGGTCACAACTTCAACAATTTCACCAAGAAGAATAAAACCAAGATCGCTGTACACATACTTTTCACCCGGTTTATTCTCCAATGGTTCGTTTCGTACCGCATTCAAAAGTTCAGATCGGGTTCTTAAAACATCTACATAAATTTTATAAGCAGGGAGTCCGGATGTGTGTAACAGAAATTGACGAATGGTAATCTCCCGTTTCTCATCCGTATCAAACTCCTCAATATATTTGGCTACAGGATCTTCCAGTGTGATCAAATTACTATCCACCAATAACATGATAGATGTTGTTGTAGACATGATTTTAGTTACGGAAGCGAGATCAAAAATATCATCACCTCTTACAGCTCGAGTCTTATTGTAATCGTGATAACCGTAGGTTTCTTGCCAGACCAGAGAACCATTTTTCATGACGCCGACAACACCTCCCGGGAATACAGAATCATTGATAGCTGTATGCATGATAGTATCAATATTCAACAATGAATCTATGTTGAGTCCAACCGATTCGGGGCGGTCGAATCGAACGACTGATTGTTCAATAGATATCCCATCTCCCAAATCATACATTCCCGGTATGGTGCCAGGGAATCTCCCCTGAATCGTAGAGGCACCAAATATGGCCGGTACAGACTGTCTTACCTGATCAGAAGAAGAGGACCATGCTAGTATATGGACGTCATTATCAGGCAAGTCTCTAATGATATATGGATTACCAAATGCCATTAAAATACTGGGTTTGTCATCCGTCATAATTTCATTCAAAGCTTGGAATTGTCTTTCAGGTATCTGAATAGGGAAATTTGAACGTACCGAGATAAAAGAGCCTATGACTATCAAATTAGCTCTCTCAGCATCGTCTTTGAGGAGTTGGTACTCCTCTTCAGTTGTTCGATCATCAATGGAATGGAAACGCACATTGGAATGGTATCTTCGCACTTCTCTGGCCAATTGTGTTGCTGAGGGATGTCCACTACCGTCAGAAACAGCGATCAATACGATCTCCGGATATATAAATTCACGAATAGGGATGATATTCCTTTCATTCTTGAGTAACGTTACAGACTCTCTTCCAATTCTGTCTGCAATAGCCTGATATTCCGGTGTATTAACCTCAGCATGAAGAGCATCGATATCTGTGAATCTATTATCAAACAGGTTTTGCTCTATCTTAAGTGCCAGAATTTTTCTTACAGAATGATCTAGTCTGGCTTCCGTAATTCTACCGGATTCAATAGCCTTTTTTAAATCATTGATGGCGGTAATCTCATCAGTACTAACCAGCATTAAATCAACGCCAGCTAACAGGGACATGATAACGGCTTCACCCGGTGAATAGTGGTCCGCTATTCCTCTCATTTCCAACCCATCACTGACTATAAGCCCATCAAAACTCAACGAATCTATCAAAATATCCTGAATAATTGAATCGTCCAGAGTGCCCGGTAAACCTATATTTCTGCTTATATTAGGGAATGAGATATGTGCACTCATCACACTTCTCAACCCATTATTGATAACATGTCGAAAGGGAACCAATTCAAGGGAATCGAGTCGTGCGTAATCATGCGGAATGGTGGGTAGTGCGAGATGGGAATCGACATTCGTGTCGCCATGACCGGGAAAGTGCTTGCCGGTTGCCAATATGCCGACACTTTCTGCACCTTGCATAAATTGAGTAGCGTATTCTGAAACGATCTCTGGGTCAGCAGAATAGGAGCGAACATTAATCACCGGATTATCGGGATTATTATTTACATCCAGTACAGGAGCAAAAATTTGATTTACACCAAGTGCTTTGGCCTCTCTGGCTGTTATTAATCCGGCCAAGTATGCATTTCCCGGGTTTGTTGTGGCGGCGATACCCATTGCCGGTGTAAACCTTGTAGCACCATTAACTCTCATAGCAGCTCCAAACTCCATATCTTGTGAAATCCACAATGGCAATTTTGAAAGAGACTGTAATCTATTATTGAGAATCACCTGATTATAAATATCTCCCCTAAAAAAGAGTACGCTACCCACATGATATTCGGTAATGAGTCGCTCCAACCGCAATGCGCTCAATTCTTTTTCATTTTGGAACTCACCAAAAGCGCGCACAGCAAAAAGTTGCCCAATTTTTTCATCGAGTGAAAGTGAGGATAAAATGGAATCAACTTCAGCATCACTCATTATTTCATCAACTGAATCCGTTTCAGGTACTGATATATCCGGTTCTTCTAAAAAGACATCACTGCTTTCATCTTCTTCATGTAAAGACACTGTAGTGTGACATGCCACGAATGAAACCAATATTAAAAATAGAGGTATTGCCGTAATTCGGATGAAACTGGGATAACGTCGATTAAAAAATGAATTCTTCATAATGTCTCGTTTCTTTTTTGGAATAGATTGGAGCCTGAGCTCTAATTGGGCTGTAAGGTCATTGTTTGAAAACTGGATCGCTGGAAAAAAGTACTGTCATTATATATCGTTCGGTATCGGCCTTCAAGATAAAGGTTTGTTTGATCTCCGTAATTTGCAGAAAATGGTTGACCGGATTGTCCTGTGGGTAGAATGGATAAACTCCGATCCGGGGTTGAAAAATCAATAATTCGTCGAATAGAGGGACCCAAATTCATATCAAAAGGTCTATGCCAACTGTACTGAGATTTATTGATCGTCATACCATGCCCACGAGCTGTGTATGGGCCTTTATTGAGTAAATTATTTACGATCATTTTGAGTACCGGTGAAGAGTCCGGATCCAGGGCAGCCTCACCTAAAAGTGGGGGACGAAGGGTAAGCGTATTTAGATTTTCCCAACGCCACTGAAAGGGTTCCGGACCAAATTGCTCTTCAAGTTGATTGATGGTCTCTAACATACTCATAAATATAACATTAGATTCAGATTCATTGCTCAAAGTACCTGTGATGTTAAAAAATGAGCTTTCATCCTGAAGTAAATTTGAGACAATCATCACCGGCAGATGTTCAAGTCGAATGAGTGCTTCATAGGCTTCATCACCCAGATCACTCCTGAGCATGTTATCAGAGAGGTTTATGAAGAAAAGATCAAATATCGAGGCGGCAGTAGAGGTAGAATTGAATTGATAATCCCAATTTTCAAGATAGGAAATAGCAGAAGCCAATTGCTCATTTTCATCGGCACTTCTTATGATTGGTATAATGAACTCAGTTATTTCACGTGCATGATGGGAATAAGTATCGTATTGCATCATCTGCATCGTCTCAACAGTTAAACTGTCCGACGCTTCAAGTATTTCATTTATTCGAATTATTCGGGAAGCAGGTTCCCAAAAGGTAGATATGTAGTAAGGATAACTATCACTATGTAGTTTATTATTAGCATGCGATATATAGCCTTTTGCCGGATTCACAACGTGTGGCAGTTCATTAAAAGGGATGGTTCCATTCCACTGATAGGATATGTCCCAACCGTGACGAAAGGACAAAGGATTGTAGTCTCTTATTGGAAGTGAAGTGCCGGTAAATATAGCGATATTATCTTCACGATCAGCATATATAAAATTCATCCCCGGAGATTTAAAAAAAGATACGGCTTCTCTGAATTCAGGCATATTATTGGCTTGATTCATTTTATACAGTGCTTCGAGTTCATGACTTACATCATGACCTTTCCATCGCAGTGCAACCAATTTGTTTTGTATAAGTGCATTTCCGGCAGGGTGGATGTCCGAAATAATCGGACCGTTTTGAGTACTACGAACTGTGTGAAGACGATCATCCCCATTTTTCACCTTGATCAGCTCAATTCGTTCTTCAAAATCTCTCGTTAAAACGGGATTGCTTAAGCTATCTACAATATAACTGTCGGGAGAATCCGAAGATTCTTGTTCAATAAAAAAATCAGTATCATCAGCCATGATATTGGTCATTGACCATGCGATATTTTTATTTTGACCGAGTATTACAAAAGGGGAACCCGGAATCGTAGCACCACTTATGTGATAGTTTCCGGCGTGCATTGTCATTTCAAACCAAAACCCGGGAATACTTAATCCCATATGCGGGTCACCGGCCAGCATGGGTTCTCCCGTAGCCGTTTTTGAACTATTCACAGCCCAGGCATTACTGCCAAATGGATATCCCTGTTTTGAAAGTAATGTTCTGATCGCTACTTCATTTTCAAGGAAAGGAATAGTCGATTCAGCAGCCCCTACACTATTATTTGAACCATTCATTATGGGGTCATCATCGCTATAGACAGGAATAATTTGCCGAAACAGACTTGGATCAAGGATTTCCCGGAGATAAGCATAACTTAATTCAGCCCACCAATGTTGATTTTGATCCCATGCCATCAATCTTGAGATGGCAATTGTATGAGTGGGAGTCCATTGAATCGGTTTGAGTCCAAGGAGTGAAAACTCAATAGGCAGTGAGTTGGGATGACTGTTAATAAATGAATTCACTCCATCCGAGTAGTTCTGAAGGATCTGTAGCATTTCATCTGATGTTTCAGACTCAATTCGTTTTGCAGTTTCCCAAAAACCTAGCGTTCGTTGATGTATGTCGTAGGGTATCATTTCCTCACCTAAAAATTCAGCAAATCGTCCTTCTGCAGCTATTTGCGAAAGGGTCATTTGCCATAATCTCTCTTGAGCATGAACGTATCCGACGGTAAAAAATAGATCGTGCTCATTGGAAGCATAAATTAATGGAGTACCATATGGATCCCAGTGTACATCCACTTTTTCGGAGATTCCATTGATGGGAATAGTTGCTTGATAGGAGGGTAATGGTTTGTATAAGGTCCAGTATAACCCAATGGAAATAACTCCGAAAAAAAATAAAACGATAAAAATGAGAATCTTAACAAGTTTATTCATTCAGACAGATAAATTCTGAGCATTCAGGAAAATGGTAGACTTTGTGGAATGAATATTTCCGGAATTCGTATTGAATTGATAGAATCCACAAAATGAGTCTAATAAATTAATATCTTTAAGCAAACTAAGGATGCAAAATACGTGAACTTGCATCAGAAAGTAATGATATTTCTAAGAATAATTTGGGGCATCAATGAATAAAATAAAAAAGATTGCGGTAATTGGAGGCGGGACCATGGGAAATGGGATCGTGCATCTATTTGCTCAAAATGGTTTTGACGTTACTCTGGTTGAAACAAAAAAAGAATTTGCAGATAGGGCTATCGCAACGATTGATAAAAATTTAGAGCGGATGTTAAGTAAAGAGAAAATTACTAAGGAGGATAAAGACTCAGCTCTTGGTAGAATCACCACTTCTTTGGACCTAAATAACACCGTGAAGAAAATTGATTTAATGATTGAAGCAGTGCCTGAAATATTCGAACTCAAGAAATCCATTTTTTCAGATGCCGATAAATATGCACCGGATCACACAATCTTTGCGAGCAACACCTCATCAATATCTATCACAAAATTAGCAGCTCAAACAAATCGACCCGAAAGATTTATTGGTATGCATTTTTTTAATCCGGTACCGGTAATGAAACTTGTTGAAGTGATAAACGGACTGAAAACATCTTCTGAGGTTACTGATGCCATCATGACATTATCTGAAAAATTGGGCAAGGTACCGGTATCTGCCAACGACTCACCGGGGTTTGTCTCAAACCGTGTGTTGATGCCGATGATCAATGAAGCAATCTTTACCGTCTATGAAGGGGTAGCAACTGCAGAGGCCGTTGATCAGGTAATGAAATTGGGTATGGCACACCCCATGGGTCCATTGCGACTTGCAGACTTTATCGGACTGGATGTCTGTCTGGATATACTGAATGTATTGTATGATGGTTTTAAAGATCCGAAATACAGGCCCTGTCCACTCTTGGTTAAAATGGTTGACGCGGGTAAATTAGGAGATAAAACCGGGGAAGGTTTTTTTAATTACAGTAAGTAAGTTCACTGGCTGACCCGGAGACACAATTTGCTACAAAACGAATAGGAATAAATTTCTTGAATTGAGAACAAAATGATTGATTTACGAAGTGACACTGTATCAAGACCAACGGCTGGAATGTTAAAAGCGATGAATGAAGCTGTTGTAGGCGATGACGTCTTTGCTGAAGACCCTACTGTTAATCAGTTTCAGCTAGAAATGGCAGAGTTGTTCGGTATGGAAGCAGGTCTTTTTGTTCCAAGTGGGACTATGAGTAACCAACTCTGTCTACATCTGTTAACAGACCCTGGAGATGAGGTGATTATTGACGAGTTAGGTCATGTGTTCAATTATGAGACAGGAGCTGCAGCACATCTTTCATCCATTCAATTGAGACCTATAAAGGGCGTTAATGGCAAATTATCTAAAGAGTTGATTGAACCTGCGATTCGGACCCAAAATGAGTGGGATCCTTTGACAAGAGTCATTGCAATTGAGAACAGCACTAACAAAGGTGGGGGCGCTTTTTACACAAAAGAAGAGTTGATTGAAATTAGTAACCTGGCTTCTCAGCATGATATAGCCGTTCATCTGGATGGAGCACGGATTTGGAATGCAATGGTGGCATCCGGTATAGAAGCTGAATTTTTCGGATCCGTTGCGGATACAATCTCTATTTGTTTCAGTAAAGGCTTAGGAGCTCCGATAGGCTCGATGTTATTATCAGATGAAAAAACAGTTTTGGCAGCCAGACGCATTCGGAAAATGTGGGGTGGAGGAATGCGTCAGACAGGACTGCTTGCTGCTGCTGCGAAGTACGGGTATGAAAATCATTTTGAACTCATATCAGAAGATCATCGAAGAGCTAAAGAATTTGCACAAGTCATAGTTGAGCATCCCGGTTTTACCATCAATTCTGATTCTGTACATACAAATATTGTCCTGTTTGACGTGAATGAGGGGAGTGCAACGAGAGCTTTAGACCATTTCTCCGAGCAAGGCGTTCAGATGATTCCATTTGGTCCCAAAACCATTCGTGCCACTTTTCATTTTCAGGTTGATGATGAGGATTTAAAAAAAGTGATTGAAGTGGTGAACCGGTTCAAAATACGTGAAATGTGAGATGTGAGATGTGAAACGTACTCCCTATTGTGTCATCTAAACTCACACCTGTCATCCTGATTATTTCAAGATCTCACTTATGTATTATTCGCTACACTCGGTCCGCTAATGCGTACAAAAGATGAACAAGATTTGGGATATCTGTCTTCTCACGTCTCATGTCTCACTTTTCACTCTCCGGTGTATGACTCTGGATTTCATTCAGTTTATTTAATGCTCGTGTATTCAGATTGGTGTAGATCTCTTCGTTAATCTCCCCAACCGTAAATTTCAATCGTAGCCAAACGATGTATGTCGCAATTACATCTTCATAACAGTAGTGCTCAATAGCTTCCAGCTCACCTCGTCGATACATTTCAAGAACCTCATTTCCTTCTGCTGTCTGTTTGAATGGTACGCCTATCAACTGACCCAAATGCTTCAATTTAGGGTAATTACTGGCACCGTAATTACTAAATTCATCCATCAAATCCACATTTACTTTACTGAAGCGATATCGAATATCGTAATGATTTAATCGATGTGGCATTTGAAGACTGTGTTTCATAGCCCGATAAGTCAATAATGGAAGATCAAACCCTCGACCGTTATGATGGATCAGTCCAAAATCTTTGTAAGTCAATAGAGCTTTGAAAAGTTGATTAAGTCCCTCTGCTTCATCTTCACCGTTCCAGGATACTTTCTGAGCCGGTTTACCCGTATTCTCGACCCACAACCCAACCCATGAGATCATCCGGTGATACATAGGAGGTAAAAAACCACTCTGATTTCGAGCGATTTCCTCTCCGGCTTTAATCAAGAGTTCATCTTCATCTGATTCTGAGTCACCCAAAGTAATCCTAACAAAATCAAAGTCCGGAATGGTTTCAACATCAAATACAAAATACATAGTGTCTGTGGTCTTATGTGGGGTTGATGGTTGTAATTTATTGTTTTTACACTATAATCCTAAATCTCTGCCATGTCGAGGACATTTCGACACGCTCCGTCGCTCTGCTCCTCACCGAGGGGTCGGTGCAGGCTGGTGTGACGTGGTTAATTTATTATTTTTATATAAAATAATAACACACCGTCGGTTCGAGCAGACCCGACGGTGGTTTTCCGGCGGGGCGTGTCGAGAACTCCCTGCTATGGAGGAGGCATCTCGATACGCTTCGTCGCGTGCGCTCCTCTGCTACTCGATGTGACGTGGTTAAGTTATAGAAAATATAGTGAGGAACTATCAATTCCGTTCTCCGGATAAATTTTTCAAGAACAGATGATCGAAATCTGCACTTGTTTCTGTGAGAGCGATAAGATGCATCGTTTTGGTTAATGTAGCTTCCATTGTCATCTCACCGGCACTTAAACAACCCAATCCTGAAAGGATACGACCGCTTTCATAGACATTTAAATCAACAGAATCGTATGCAACTTGTGATGAGACTATAACATGACAATCGTGATCCAAACATTTTTCAACAAAAGGAAGAAGACTGAAATTACCTTTGATGGGTATGTTTCCGATACCATAGGCTTCAATGATGACAGCTTTAGTCAGTGATAGATTTATATGATTATAGTTATTCGGATTCAGACTTGGATAAACTTTCAGAAGGTTTACGGCATCATTAAAAAAGGGTTGAGAGGAAAATGGTTTATTGCTCTTTTGATTCGCTGATGGTGAGATATTGATATTAATACCAATTTCTGCGAGTGCGGGATAGTTGGGTGAAGTGAATGCATCAAAATCATTGATACTCATTTTGGTACTTCGATTCCCTCTATATAGATGATCATTAAAACAGATTGCGACCTCATTCAATTCACAAGTGGCCAGTTCAAAAGCGTTTACCAGATTTCTTCTGGCATCACTTCTGATGTTACTCATCGGAACCTGACTTCCTGTAAGGATTACAGGCTTCTTTAGATTTCTCAATGTAAAAGAGAGGGCAGAGGCAGTGTATGCCATCGTATCGGTTCCATGCAGGATAACAAATCCGTCAAATTGATTCATAGAGTCAGCAATGATAGCCGTGAGTTCTAACCAATGAGAATGATTCATATCAGAACTATCCTCAAAAAATACATTTTGAACAGTAATATCAGCGATCTGTTGCAGTTCGGGCATCTCATTGTATAAGACACTACTCCATTTATCGGGATTCAACTCTGTGATTCCTTTTTCGAGATGCATAGATATGGTACCACCGGTCTGAAGAAGTAATATTTTTTTCATGAATAATTTGAATCTCTTGCTAATAATTGTCTAAAAAAATGAGTTGAAAACGAAAATAAGTTATGATTTTATTGGATGGTTTTTCATTTTTAATCAAATGAACGTGTTTTATTAAAGGGAAGAGTTAATTGAGGAGCAAACTAAATCATATTTCGATGGATTGCCTATATTTTCCTTGTCGTATCAGGGACTATGTAATGATATGCTGTCTGTATCTATCCATTCGAAATAGATCGAATATTTTAAATTGGAGAAGAGATGAAGGTATATGAATCAAACAAGGTCAGAAATGTTGCACTTTTAGGGCATACGGGGTCGGGGAAAACAACACTGGCAGAGACAATGATTTTTGAATCGGGAACTACAAGAAAACGAGGTTCCATCGAATCAAAAAATAGCCTTTCGGATTACCATGATTTTGAAAAAGAGAAACAGAAATCAATTTACGGTTCACTGCTTCACCTGGATTGGAGAGGAACAAAAATCAATCTCTTAGATACGCCCGGCAGCTCAGATTTTTATGGACAAATTGCTGAATCCTTCTCTGTCGCAGATGTTGCTATGTTTGTTTTGAACAGCGAGTCCGGTGTTGAAATTGGGACTGAAACTTATTGGAATGCTGCTGAAAAAGAGGGGATTCCATCTATGATTGTGGTAAATAAGTTGGATAGTGTGAATTCAAATTTTCAGAACACGATGGATATGGCAAAAGAGAGGTTTGGCAGAGCTGTAGCCATCGTCCAATATCCATATAGTGAAGGTGAGGAATTTCATGCGATTATTGATGTTTTAAAAATGACAATGTATGAGTTTCCTGAAGCAGGGGGAAGGCCTGACAAGCTTCCAATTCCGGAATCTCATGTAGCACAAGCTGAACTTTTACATAATGAACTTGTAGAATTGATTGCTGAGAATGATGAGACACTTTTGGATCTCTATTTTGAAAATGGGGAGTTGGATGAGTATCAAATGAGAGATGGTTTGCATATGAGTTTAATGAACAGAGATATTTTTCCTGTTTTTTGCACGAGTGCAACCAGAAATGCTGGAACCGGCCGAATTATGGGTTTCATTGGAAATGTGGCCCCTTCACCATTGGATAGAGATATGAAATTAAAAAATGGTGACTCTTTTCAAATTGATAGAGATGGCAATCCATCATTTTTTGTTTTTAAAACAGGTTCTGAAAGTCATGTAGGAGACCTTACTTATTTTAAAGCGACCGGTGGATCCATCAAACCGGGATTAGATCTTGAAAACAGCAGAACTCAAGATAGTTTGAGAGTTGGTTCGCTTTTTATTGCGCAAGGTTCAAAAAGAACAGAGGTCAGTGAGGTAATGGCGGGTGATCTTGCAGTGGCAGTAAAATTAAAAGATCTGCATTCAGGTGATACGGTTAGATTGAAAGGGGAAAACCTTGAATTTAGTGGGATCAATTATCCCAATACCACAATGCGGGTAGCCATTAAATTAAAAAAAGAAGGGGAAGAGGATAAACTAGGATCTGCTCTGCACCAGATTCAAAAAGAGGATCCATCGATTACTGTAGAACACAGTCAGGAATTACAACAGACGATTCTTCATGGTTTGGGGGAAGAGCATCTAAGCATCACTCTTTATGAGTTAAAAGAGAGATTTAATCTCGATGTAGAATTCATCAGACCAAGAATACCCTATCGTGAAACCATAACAAAAAGGGTAGATACACATTACAAGCATAAAAAGCAGAGTGGTGGAGCCGGGCAATTTGCTGAAGTCTATCTGTCGATTGAGCCCTGGGAAGAGGGAATGCCGGATCGGGATGATTTGAATGTTCGTAATATTGATAAGATTGAGTTGGAATGGGGTGGAACGTTGGTGTTTCAAAATTGTATAGTGGGTGGGGTGATTGACAATCGTTTTATGCCGGCAATTTTGAAGGGTGTGATGGAGAAGATGTCGAATGGACCCTTGAGTGGATGTAGGGCCAGGGATATCCGCATTTCTGTGTATGATGGATCGATGCACTCTGTTGATTCAAACGAAGCTGCTTTTAAAACTGCCGCACTGATGGCTTTTAAGGATGGATTTTTAAAGGCGGCCCCTCAGCTCATGGAGCCTCTATATGAAATTGAGGTAACACTTCCGGCTACTTATATGGGGGATGTGATGAGTGATTTGAGTTCCAGGAGAGGACAAATTTTAGGGATGGATTCTGAAGGGTCTATTCAAAAAATTCGAGCAATTGTACCCCTTCAAGAATTGGATCAGTATACCACACGTCTAAAATCAATGACTCAGGGAAGTGCTACGTTTACGAGAACTTATCATGATTACGGTCAGGTTCCGCATGATATTCAACAACGTATTATCGAGACAACTTTGGCTGACGACATTAGCTGATGGTTTAATAGTTGTATTGTGAGTTCTCTAAGATTCAAGGATCGATCTAAACGCTTCTGCCTTTCTGATCCATGAAATACAATTGTCTTCAAATAAACACGTATATCAATCTAAAATATATATAATAATATTGAAATAAATCATCAATAAATTCCATATATAGTATATATAATAATACTAAATTAATATTTTATAAATGTTAGAGCAAAAAATATAAACTATATTAGTTAATGCTTAGTTAACATGAATCGTTAATGTGGATAACTAAAATGGCTGTGAGTAACTCATAAAATAGCATCTATAGCGACAGGAGGGTTAATAATTATCAACATTTGATATCTCTAATATTAAATCCAGATAATAATATATTATTTAATATATGAATACACTGTTTAATAACTAATGCAATTGAAACTTTCAGTGATAAACAAACTCAATTGTGGATAACTTTAACATTTTGTGGAAAAGTAGTTGATTTTTTTCTTGCTGTCTCGCCTTCACTCAAATATATTGCATGGCACAATTAGGATAGAACAACAGACCGTTTGTTGTCTTTTTTAGCAAGAGCCCAACTGTTATTACTTTCATTATTTTTGGGTTCAACAGCAGTATCATCACATTCATTTACCCAAATGTTTAGCACACTAATTTTTAGATATCAGCACAGGAGACATTTATGAAATTTAACCGACTTTTTACCAAAACAGATTCTAAATCAGCTTACGACAGTATCAAATTTGAAACGAGACTTTCAGAAATTAAAAATCCTGATGGATCTAAGATTTTTGAAATGGAGAATGTAGTTGTGCCATCTACATGGTCTCAAGTTGCAACGGATATCATTGCGCAAAAATATTTTCGGAAAGCAGGGGTGCCGGTCAAGCTGAAAAAAATCAAAGAAGAGGGAGTTCCAACCTGGCTGCAAAGATCTGAGGAAAATAAAAAAGAGCTTAATAAGCTTAAAGAGAGTGAAAGGTACACACATGAGATTGATAGCCGTCAGGTTTTTCACCGGCTTGCAGGATGCTGGACGTATTGGGGATGGAAACACGATTATTTCAACACTGAAGAAGATGCTAAGGTGTTCTACGACGAAATGTGTTATATGCTTGCCAATCAGATGGCAGCGCCAAATAGTCCACAGTGGTTTAATACGGGCCTTCACTGGGCTTATGGAATCAACGGGCCCGCACAGGGACACTACTATGTGGATGCAAAAACGGGTAAACTCACAAAATCCAAAGATGCATATACACATCCGCAACCGCATGCATGTTTTATCCAAAGTGTAGATGATGACCTTGTGAATGAAGGTGGAATTATGGATCTGTGGGTTCGTGAGGCAAGACTCTTTAAATACGGATCAGGAACAGGCTCAAACTTTTCAGACCTACGTGGATCAGGAGAGAGATTAAGTGGGGGTGGAAAATCTTCCGGTTTGATGAGTTTTTTGAAGATCGGTGACAGAGCTGCTGGGGCCATTAAATCGGGCGGAACCACAAGACGAGCAGCAAAAATGGTGACGTTAGATTTAGATCATCCGGATATTGAGGAGTATATCAACTGGAAAGTGAGAGAAGAACAAAAAGTAGCGGCGATTGTTGCGGGTTCGAAAATCACTCAGAAACATCTTAAAAATATAATGACCCTCTGCTCACAACCTGTACAGATTGACGGGAAGTCATTCAATGGTGCGGTTAGTAGAGACCCACTAAAGAATAAAGAGTTAGGAAAAGCAATTCGAAAAGCAAAAGTTGATCAAGTGCCTCTCAACTACATTGAGCGTGTAATTCAACTTTCAGCCCAGGGTTTTACAGACATTGAGTTTGATGTGTACGATACCGACTGGAATTCAGAAGCATACATGACTGTGAGTGGTCAGAATTCTAATAACTCAGTTAGAATTCCAAACAGTTTTATGAAAGCTGTGATTGATGACAAAGATTGGAACTTGCTTGGTCGAATTGAAAAAAGAAAAGCCCGTGAAGAGGGACGTGATCCTGTTCCGATGAAGACTATCAAAGCAAATGATCTTTGGGATCAGATCAGTTATGCGGCTTGGTCATGTGCTGACCCCGGTACTCAGTATCACGATACCATCAACGAATGGCACACATGCCCTGAGGACGATGAAATTAAAGCAAGTAATCCTTGTTCGGAGTACATGTTCCTGGATAACACAGCCTGTAATTTAGCGTCTCTGAACCTGATGAAGTTTTTCAAAGATGAAGCTTGCAATGAATTTGATGTTGAAGCCATTCGTCACGCATCACGCATGTGGACTACTGTACTTGAAATATCTGTTTTGATGGCTCAGTTTCCATCCAAAGAGATTGCTGATTTATCTTATGTATTCCGAACACTAGGTCTTGGATACGCAAATATCGGTGCGGCACTGATGGTTCAGGGCGTCCCATACGACAGTCCTGAAGGGTGCGCAATTGCCGGTGCTCTTACATCAATCATGCACATGAAAGCATATGCCACCAGTGCAGAGATGGCAAAAGAGCTGGGAACTTTTGGAGGCTATGAGCGAAACAAAGAACATATGCTGAAAGTGATCAGAAATCACCGACGTGCAGCTTATTCTGCGGCCGATGAAGAGTATGAAGGCTTGACCATTACGCCCATGGGAATTAGTGATGAATACTGCCCGAAATATCTGTTGAAAGCCGCACAAAAAGTTTCTGATGAAGCCCTCAAATTGGGAGAAAAGCACGGATATCGTAATGCACAAGTAACCGTTATCGCACCAACAGGTACGATCGGATTAGTGATGGATTGTGATACAACCGGTATTGAACCGGATTTTGCACTGGTTAAATTCAAAAAACTGGCCGGTGGCGGTTACTTCAAAATTATCAACCAAAGTGTACCCTTAGCCCTTAAAAATCTGGGATACAGCAAAAAAGAGATCCAGGATATCATCCTCCATGCAAAAGGAACGGCTTCACTGGAAAATTGCCCGCATATTAACATGGAAACGCTCAAAGAGAAGGGCTTTACAGAAGAGAAATTGAAGGCAATCAATGATTCATTAGCCGGTAGTTTTGATATAAAATTCGCATTCAATCACTGGACACTTGGTGAAGAGTTTTGCATTAAAAAATTAGGAATCCCTGAAGAACAACTATCAGATTTTAGTTTTGATATGTTGAGATTCCTCGGTTTCAGTAATGAAGAGATACAAGATGCCAACGACTTTGTTTGCGGTACCATGACCGTTGAGGGTGCCCCTCACATCAAAGACGAACATCTGCCTGTATTTGACTGTGCCAACCGATGCGGACGAACAGGCAAGCGCTATATTTCCGCGGAAGGACACATCAATATGATGGCCGCCGCGCAACCTTTTATATCCGGTGCCATTTCCAAGACAATCAACCTTCCAAATGAAGCTACAGTGGAGGACTTTAAGGATGCATACATGCTTTCATGGCAAAAAATGCTTAAAGCGAATGCCCTTTACAGAGACGGCTCTAAATTGAGTCAACCACTCAACTCCATGAGTGATGTACTAGAGGAACTGGAAGAAGAGGATGATACTGTATTGGCAGCTCAGGATCAGGTAGTAAAAATAGCTGAGAAAATTATTCATAAATATGTAGCCAGAAGACAACGATTACCTTTCAGAAGAGGAGGTTATACTCAAAAGGTTAAAATTGGCGGACAGAGCGTCTATCTGCGAACCGGAGAGTATGATAATGGTCAACTGGGTGAGATATTCATCGACATGCATCGTGAAGGCGCAGCTTTCAGAAGTTTGATGAACTGTTTTGCAATTGCAATCTCCCTGGGCCTACAGCATGGTGTGCCACTCGAAGAATTTGTGGATGCATTTGTCTTCACCAAATTTGAGCCGAGCGGAATGGTGAATGGCAGTCCGCACGTGAAGATGACTACATCAATCATCGATTACATTTTCCGTGAATTAGCGGTTACATACCTGGGTCGTGACGATCTTGCTCATGTTGCCCCTGAAGATATTCTTCTTAGAAAAATGAAACCTTCTGAGGATGATGTGCACACAGAGAAGATAAAAATTGAAACTAAAGTAAAAGAGAATCCAATAACTGAGACCGTTAAGGTTGAAGGAAGTCAGGCAGTAAAGGTCAGTAGCAGCGACAGCGATTATGATCGTGCCAAGCAACTTGGATATACAGGCGACTCGTGCCCCGAATGCGGCAGCATGACGATGATCCGGAACGGCACATGCTTAAAGTGCATGACTTGCGGATCAACAACAGGCTGCTCATAAGTAAAAAACCGGACAATGACGCCGGTTTTGCATACCTAATGCAATAACCCGTTGGGAAGATCTCTCATCGGGTTATTTTTTTTATATAATCATTAGAATGTCAACCTGAGGGTTTGTTCTGTAGGGATGAAGTCGAAGGGTATTTTGCTAGTATTGAGCTTTATCGTAAAGGTTTTCGACTTCGTCCCAACGGAAAAGATGTCGGGACTGCGCTCAAACTGACGGTATATTATTTATTATATTATTGAGCCACGATTTTTTAGAACTAGCTCCATTATGAAAATACTATACATTTTTCCCCATCCCGATGATGAATCCTTTGGTCCGGCACCTGCAATTTCTGCACAACTCAGAAAAGGGAATGAAGTGCACCTTCTCACTCTTACGAAGGGTGAAGCTACCAAGCAGAGATTTAAGTTGGGTGTAGATAAAAATGAGATGGGAGAGATACGATTTAAAGAGATGCTCTGCGTTGAAAAAGTATTGGGATTAACTAGTATGACCGTATTAGATCTTCCGGACAATGAATTAAAATGGATGAATCCGATTGAGTTGGAAAAAGTGATTGAAAAAGAAATTCATCGACTTAAACCGGATATCATTATAACCTATGCAGTACATGGCATCAGCGGTTTTCATGACCATCTGGTGAGTCACGCCGTAGTGAAAAGAGTCTATTGCAAACTCAAATCAGATGGAAACGCATATCCAAAGCGATTAGCATTTTTTACCCGTTCCGGTGAGGTCTTCAAAGACGGCAAATTTAGACTTGAGGCGTCCAAAGAAGAAGAGATCAAAGTGATAGAAACTTGCTCAGAAGAGGATATGGAAAGGTTCAGAAAAGCCCTGGACTGTTATGTGACCTATCAACAGACAATTGAAGAGAGTAATGTGAAAGAGCTCACTTCGAACCGGGTACCGTTTGAGCTATTTGATGAGGAGACATCAAAAACGTACGATACCATTACAGAAGGATTGTAAATTTATACAAAAACTTCTCAAGCACCTGAAAATATTCTATGCTTCATATCATAGATTGATTTTAAAAAAGGGGTAGATGGCACCGTCCAAAAAATAGCCAACTCTTGATGAAAAGACGTTTTTTCTTCGAGAAATTGCAGTATTCGGTCAAACTTGTTCTTTCTAAATAGATCATAAAAAATTCTTACTGAGGTGTCAGGATCTTTAGCCAATATATTCAAGAGCATCATATCATAAACCCTGAAGCGATAAGAGGAGGGGGGA
>JAGXIS010000158.1 GCA_024635465.1 Bacteroidota bacterium
ATATAGGCGGACTCATGACAACCCACCCTTCTGTACCCATTAAGTCGTTTGTTACGGGTGAAGTTTTTCTAGAACCTTCTTTTGAAAAAGTAAAAGCTCAGGGACAAAATTTAGGAATCCTTGCATTAAACTCTTTAAAAAGTGAATCAATGTCAGAGATTCGGGTTGGTGGAATAGATCTTCAAGCAAAAACCATTGAGTTGCCTCTTGATAATCAGTATTTCCGATTGGGAGCCTCATTGGGTCTATTTAAAAGAGGAATGAGTAGCTGGATGACCTTACGATCAGAAATTGCTTATTGGAAATTAGGTCCTGCAAGTTTTTTACATCACCCATCAGAGCTCTACCCGGAAATAGCCTATGGAGGAGTTGAATCTCCCGATGGTCAAAATTTTAATATTACTCCACAAGAAATCCCGCCACTTATAGAATTCATGCATGGTGATTACCGTTTTATGCCCGGTTTATCTAATGATATGATCGGTTATGTAGTGCCTAAAAGTCAGTGGGATACCAAACCTCCATTCACTTACGGTACAGAGAGTCGTCCGTATGGAGAGATCAACTCTTTGGGACCAGAAACCGGACCTATCCTCCATCGAGAACTCATCCATTTGATTTTGCAAAATTAGATTTTTAAAGCAGTACAAAGCTATTCTTTCGAAAGTTACATTAACTCTATTGGACACTAAAATCAAAGAGAGTAAGAGTGGAATAAAGAAGTAAAAAAACCTGCATAAAAAATGAAGAGCAATAAAAGCTTTTGATAAATGGGTAGGTTTAGGGCCGAAGCACTGCTTCGGAATGCAAAAGCAGGTTCTTCTAATTTGCCCATTCATAAAAATAAAAAAACCAACTCTGATATGACTCAAAGTTGGGTTCTGGAATAGTGGAGGTGCGGGGAGTCGAACCCCGGTCCGAGAAGGCAACCCAGCAAATATCTACATGCTTAGCTGTTGATTAAGTTTCGGATAGAGCAGTGCTCAACAGCAAAGCAACTCCACCCTATTCTGCTTTAAGTTCTCCAGCCACGCGGCAGACGCGCACTTCGGAAAAGTCCATTTAAGTCGACGCTCCGAAACAGAGCCTATGGACAGGCACCTGATGGAACGGACTCGTCAGTTTAAGCTGCGAGTCGGTATGAGTAATTGTTGTCAATTACAATATTCCATGATGATTTTTTTACGAGATTCATCGGACAATCTCGGCATGCAACCTGTGAATGTACACAACCCGTCGAATCCTGTACACCCCCATATTTTTGAAATTCACACTACGTTAAAGAACTTTTAGATTGGGCAATCTACTTCATTCATCTTACAATGAAGCCTGATAAACCAAATACTACCTAAAGATAACGATTATTGAACGATATTCTTATCATTGTGTTTGATAGACTCATTGCCGCTGTTAATAATTTGTAAAGAATGAATATGATTTATACGCTCTAATTTAAAAATTTGGGCAATTTGTCATAACTTTTTAGTGTCAAATACGTGTAAGGAGAGAACGTATCATCAATAATTCTAAAGCTTTCATCTTGTCTATCAAACAGATTTTTATCGTTCTTATCTTAACGCTCTACCTAATACCCGACAGCTCAGCACAAGAGACTGCATCCGTAAATGGTTACATTTCTGACAGTCTCAGCGGAGAGACCCTGATTTTGGCCAATATAGCTCTTGTAGAGGTCAACAGAGGGGCGTCTACAAATACATCCGGTTATTTCACAATTACCAATATTGAACCCGGAACCTACACTTTAGCCGCTTCATATATTGGATACAGACGATCTGATATTGAAATCACACTGGATGCCGGAGAAAATCTTCGAATGGATATTGAACTCATCCCTGAAGGTGTTCAACTGGACGCTCTGGTTGTGACAGCTGAAGCCGATGAAGAGGAGATTCGCAATATTGGTACAGCACAAATTGCTACTCAACTCATCACGGATCTCCCTTCTGTCATTGAACCTGACGTGTTTCGATCTGTACAACTTTTGCCGGGAGTAAAAGCAGCTTCTGATTTTTCCAGTGGTCTTTATGTGCGTGGAGGGAGTCCCGATCAAACACTTATTCTGCTTGATGAAACTACTGTATATAATCCCACTCACTTCTTTGGTTTCTTTTCAACGTTTAATCCGGATGCCGTAAAAGATGTCCGACTCTACAAAGGAGGGTATCCTGCAAAATTTGGCGGGCGTATCGGATCTGTACTGTCTGTTTACAACAAAGATGGAAACCGTATTGAACCTCAGGGGTCCGTCAGTTTGGGGCTTTTGGCTTCAAGAGCATCCATTGAAGGACCCTTTCAAAGAGGTTCCTGGATGCTTGCTGTTCGTCGATCAACATTGGAACCACTTCTTGCTATTTTAAGACAATCTGTTGATGGTGTACCCAGTAAATTCTATTTCTACGACATCAATGGGAAGGTGAATTTTGATGCTACTCAAAACGATCGATTCTCATTGGCCTTCTACTCAGGCAATGATAGCGTTTCAATTCCATTTCAGGATGACGCTCTTATCAACCTTAAATATGGAAATCAAACCGTTACTACTCAATGGCGTCGCATCTTTAACGACCAACTTTTCGGTTTTTTCACCCTGACCGGTTCTCGGTATTTCAACCAACCTACGTTTGAAATCGGAGGCACACCATTTGAACGTGATAATGATATTCTTGATTTCTCATTTAAAGGCGATCTGGAATATATTCCGAACGAACGACACACCATAGCTCTGGGAGTTTGGGGAGGTAACTTACAGCTTCGATTTAAAGATCAGTTTGACAATCAAACTACATTCAATAACAAAATCAGATCACAATACTTCTCAGCTTATATTCAAGATGAATGGCAACCTACTGAAAAGTGGATATTTAATGGAGGTATACGACTCAATTCCTTCTCTGAAGGTGATTATATAAGACTCGAACCACGTTTATCCGCCGAATACAGACCGAACAGCCGAATACGTGTTCAAACAGCTTATGGTAGATATAATCAATATCTCTCACTGATTTCAAATGAGGCTTTTTCCGGTTTTGATCTATGGCTCACGTCAGATGAAGGAGTTCCACCTTCTTATGGAGATCAATTTGTGATTGGAGCAAAAACAATTCCATTCAGTGATTATGGTTTTGATGTTGAAGTTTATTATAGAACGATGCGGGATCTCTTTGAATTGGATCCATTTATCAGTGACCCTGCAGGTTTGGATTACAGTGAAGTATTCCGATTTGGAGAGGGTTATGCGTACGGGGTTGAGCTTTTTTTTGAAAAACAGAAGGGTGCATTCACAGGTTTTATCGGGTATACCTACGGAATTACAAGAAGAAAATTTCCCGGATTCAATGCACCTGTGTTAGATGATCCTACTAAAGCCAGATTTTATCCTCCCAAATATGATCGTACACACGATCTGAATATAGTCTCAAGCTTTGAACTATCAACCAGATGGAGTGTTAATGCCGTATTTAGTTATGCGACAGGTCAGGCCTATACCGAACCTCTAGGACGGACTCAATTCAATGGAATCCCATGGGATGGGGGATCCAGAGATGCTTTTGTGATTGGCAATATTAATGGATCACGCCTTCCCTCCTACCATCGACTTGATGTCTCTTTTAGCCGATTTGGTTCATTTTTTAACATCGGGGATGCAGAATGGCAAATTCAGATTATTAATGTTTATTCCAGAAGGAATGTGTGGTTTTATAACTACGATTTTGACGAAAATCCGGTTGAAAGAACAGATGTAAACTTGTTGCCGATCATACCGTCATTCTCATATACCGTCAATTTTTAGGTTAATCAATATGAAAAACAAATTGACACATAAAAAAATCAACTCAACTCATCTAAACAGTTTGAAAAGGTTTACTCTAGTTTTTTTATCGCTTTTTTTGATGTTTTCCTCCTGTGACATCTATAATCAGGAAGATTATCAGGAAAATATAGTAGTAGAAGCTTATGCGGTGGCCAATAACCCTCTGCCGGAAATTCATATCAGCACAACATCCCCGGTTGAAGTAGAGTATAATCCAGAGGCAGTAATCATACAAAATGCAAATGTCCTGATTACATTACTGGATGAAGATGGCAACGATGCAGATCAATTTGACTATTTTTTCTCTTCGAATAAAGACTCCTATATCACAACATCAACTCATAAGGTATTGCCTAATGCTACTTACAGATTGGATATCGACTTTAATGACCGACCGGAAAAAATTCAAGCTTTTACAACCATACCGGATCAGTTTCAGATATTAAATAATGTCCCGGATGAAGTCATTTATCAATCGACTGATCAGATCGAAATAATTGTCTCTGCACCAAAAAGAACGGATAATCAGAACGTTTTTGTTTTTAGTACGATCGCTGAAAATCCATCCGTTGATAATCTGACACCCTTTTATCTAGCTTCATTTGACAATGAAGATCTTAAATTAGAGGATGTATTGATTAATTCATCTGGACTAATCAATGAAGGTAATTTTGAAGTAAAATCTGATCAGACAATCATACTTCGTTTTCCCTGGATCGGTGTGGCTTTTTATGGTGATTCTAAAATTGTGATCAATACTGTTGACAAAAATTTGGCTGATTTGGTGAGGTCTCAACAAGTACAATTGGGTGGTTCCACCCTTTCTCCCGGTGAGATTCCAAATCTAATTTATAATATTGAAGGTGGGATTGGTGTATTTGGGAGCTTGTCTGCCGATACAGCTTATACTTCATTTGCGAGGCCCTGATAAAGGTTCAGGGTACAAGGGAGCATGATGCAGGGTGCAAGGTCGATTTTTGTTTATAAACAAAAACTTAGTACGTCACATTGAGCGCAACGGAGGAGCACTCCTCTTTTATCCCACACTACAAAGCAAAGTGAATGAGACGTAGTGAAGTCGAAATGCTTTTCGTTCTGGCAGGGAGTTCTCGACTTCGTTTGGTCGCTCCCGCACTTCTCTCAAACTGACGGATGGGAATTTGTTTATAATCAAAAACTTAATGCGTCACATTGAGCGGAACAGTAAAACATCCCAAAATAAACATGGAATTTTTCAGGTGAATTCTAATCTTACAGAAGCATACTTAATGGATTTTCCAGTAGCTGTCTGAGGGTGTTAAGGAATTCAGCTGCTTTGGCTCCATCAACAATTCTGTGATCACTGGAGAGTGTTACTTTCATCATATGACCGGGCACAACTTCTCCGTCCTTAACGATGGGTACATTTCGAATGGCACCAACTGCTAAGATACAGGCATTAGGTGGATTTATAATTGCTGTAAATTCTTCAATACCAAACATTCCTAAATTACTTATCGTAAATGTACTTCCTTCCATCTGTTCTGGCTGAAGCTTACGGTCGCGAGCTAATCCGGCTAACTCTCTTGTTTCATTACCAATCTGTCTAAGATTTTTCTTATCGGCATGACGAATCACTGGGGTCATCAACCCCTCATCTATCGCAACGGCAACTGCCACATTCACGTCACCATGCTTCCGTATCACATCATCCAACCAGGATGAATTTACCGCAGGGTGTCTTCTCAGTGCAACTGTACATGCCTTCACAACGATGTCATTAAAACTAATCTTTACATCACTTACTTCATTCAATTTAGAGCGGGCACTCATCGCATGCTCCATATTGATATCTATGGTCTCATAAAAATGAGGGTTTGTGAATTTACTTTCTGATAATCTGCGAGCAATCGCTTTACGCATCTGTGATATCTTAACATCTTCTGACTCTTCAGAATCAAACGATGCAACCGGTGCACCTTTTGCAGATTTCTCTGCCGGTTTGTACCCTTCAATATCTTTTTTAATAATGCGCCCATCCGGACCGGTCCCCTTCACATTTTCTATATCAATTCCTTTCTCCTCTGCCATTTTTTTGGCTAACGGAGACACTTTGATTCTGCCATCATCCGATTTTGAGTCCGGTTTTTTATCTTTCCCCGTCTTACTCTTTCCATTACTGCCATTCTCATCACTTGGAGTAGAATCAACTGAATCGCTATCTGATTCCTCCTCTTTCCCCCCCTCGTTTTTCGACTTGTTCTTGTCTTCACTCTTCGACTCACTTTCTCCCTCACTTTTCGAATCGCTCTTTTCTTCACTCTTAGTTTCACTCTTCGATTCTTCATTATCCGAACCGCCTCCATCCATGAGTCCGCTGATATCCTCACCTTTTTCCCCAACAATAGCCATTACCCCGCCTAAAGGAATGGCTTCACCCTCTTTAGCTAAAATTTTTAGTATCGTTCCATCGTCAAAAACTTCAACTTCCATGGTTGCTTTGTCTGTCTCAACTTCAGCAATCACATCTCCGGAACTTACACTATCTCCCTCTTTCACGTTCCATTTTGCGATGACACCTTCTTCCATGGTATCGCTTAACTTGGGCATCTCAATTTTCTGTGCCATATCTCTTTTTTAAGTCTGGTAAATTGTTTAGGGTTTATTTAAAGAGTGAAAAGTAAAAAGTTTCTTTTTTTAATGTATCTCCAATATGGATCTTTGAAATATCATATTTTCATTTGCTTTCAGGCGTCAGCTTTCAGCCATCAGCCTTTTCACTTTTAACTTTTTACTTTTTACTCCAATCACTTTTCACTCAAATCATTTTCTATACGTAACTGTATTCACAGCATCTATCACATTTTTTGCACTTGGTAACCATAAATCAAAAAGTGGTTTTGAAAAAGGTGCATTTACATCCGGCAATGTTACTCGTTGTACGGGTGCATCCAGATAATCAAATGCCTCCCTCTGAATTAAAAATCCTACTTCAGCAGCCATTCCGCCAAAAGGATGTGCTTCATCAACAATCACACAACGATTGGTTTTTTTGATTGATTTCACAACGGTTTCAATATCAAACGGTTTAATCGTTCGTGGATCAATAATTTCAACTTCAACACCATCTTTTTCAAGCTCTGATGCAGCCTGTTTTGCAATGTGATACATTTTCCCGGATGCAACTACTGTGACATCACTACCTTCACGTTTCACTTTTGCTTTTCCAATCGGGATGGTATAGTCTTCTTCCTCAGAAACTTCTCCTTTCAAGCCATACATCTGCTCAGACTCCATAAAAAGAATCGGGTCTTCACTTCTGATCGCAGACTTCAACAAGCCTTTGGCATCATCCGGTTCTGACGGATAGATTACGGATAATCCGGGGAAATGAGCATACATTGAGTCATAAGCAACAGAATGAGTTGCACCTAACTGGCCTGCAGAGGCGTTAGGTCCTCTGAAAACGATCGGTACGCTTGCTTGTCCACCCAACATATATCTAACCTTTGATGCATGATTGATGATCTGATCTGCAGCCAAAACTGCAAAATTAAATGTCATAAATTCGACTATGGGTCTAAGTCCGTTCATTGCAGCACCCACACCAATGCCGGAAAAACCCAACTCTGAAATAGGAGTGTCAATTACTCTTCTAAAACCATATTTATCAAGGAGTCCTTCTGTTACTTTATAGGCGCCATTATATTCAGCAACTTCCTCCCCCATGATAAAAACCTTCTCATCACGATCCATCTCCTCATCGATCGCTTGCATCAGAGCTTCTCTAAATTGTAAAACTGCCATATTCTATCTACTTGTTAATTAATTCAGTTTGATGTTCTTTATCTTCTGTCATCATGAAAATGCGGTGTTCTCGTAAACATATCTTCGTAAAGAGCTTCAGGCTCCGGGAATGGAGACTCTTCTGCAAAATCAATTGAATCCATCACCTCTTTTTCTACAACTTCTTCGATCTCATCTATCTTTTTCTGCTTTAAAATACCCTCATCCAGAAGATAACTCTTCATTCTTTCCACAGGATCCGTTTTTTGATACTCTTGCAGTTCCTCTTTTGTTCGATATTTCTGAGGATCTGACATCGAATGCCCGCGGTAACGATAGGTTCGTATTTCAACGAAATACGGCATGCTGTCTTCACGAACCTCATCAGCAATCTTTTTCATATTCTCATAAACCGTAAGGG
>JAGXIS010000159.1 GCA_024635465.1 Bacteroidota bacterium
ATCTAGGGCTGTCCCTAAACAACGAATAACAAAAACACACTCCCTCAAAAATGCCCCTCCCAGTTTACATATATGATGTAGTTAGTGAAATCGACCTTCAGAATGATTTGATAACTGCATATATCAACCGAAAGACGGGTGAGCTTACAATTTTAACAGAACAAGACTACTCTGCCCTTCGGAATCTGGATGATGGTGGAGATATGGAAGACTTACCGCCCTGGCAGCAAGAGTTGATCCCAAAATTCAGGGAAATTAATGACTCGGAAGACTTTTTTCCGCTGCCCTCTCAGTACGAAGTTCACAAGTACCAAATCATGGAGGATTTTATCCGGTCGCTTGAAGATGGCCCTATGAAAGAGGATCTGTTTGAAGCCATCCGTGACCGGGGTGCATTCCGCAGGTTTCGGGATGCCACACACCGCTACGATATCGAAAACGACTGGTGGGACTTCAAAAAAAATTCCATCAAACAGATCGCCATCGATTTCCTCGATTCGAAGGGCATTCCATGGACGGAAGTGAAGCCGGAAGACTAAGAGGTGGTATATAGAGTGTTGGAGTTAGTGATGGTTTTCTTGGGTGTTAGAATTGATGTAATGAGGCAGAAGCCAGAAGAATCCCTCCAACAACGTCATCTCGGCAGGAGAACCGGGATCTACTAACGTTACTGTGGACAGCCCTCAAACAACGCACATCCCAAACCACACCTTCGAAAGTCCGGTAATTATGCTATTTCGATAGGAATTACAATTGCCTACGGAATGGCGGGAAAACATTAAAACTATTTAAAAGGTAGTAGTTTACTTGACAGATCTTGTGTTTTTATAGAAATAATTTATACTGATGAAGTCTGATGTTTTTCTTATTAACGATTCAGGTGAGATTTTGGAAGTGGTCTTCCCTGATTCTGCAGGACTCTTTATCTTTGATGATGAATTATTACCCGTTTCATCAAAAAATAAAGTCATCTATAAGAATGTTCAACCTGGTGAAGCGGTAAAAATCGAGGAATATGATTTGTTCTACGATACAGATTCTATTTTGGGATTAACCGTTCGAGTAAAATCAAGTAAACTAGGTGATATGGAACTCAGCACGTACGGGAGTAAGGGCGGAATTAGGGGAGGAGTATTACTATGGGATACAATGGAAGTAGGTGATTTAGTTTCTAAAAAAGAATAAAAGACCAAAGTGAATTCAACAAGTTGTAAAACAGACAGAAAATGAACGAAATTATTTGCCCAAAATGTAAAAAAGCCTTTAAAGTCGATGAGGCGGGGTATGCAGATATTCTTAAGCAAGTTCGCGATCATCATTTCGAAGAGGAACTGAAAAACAGATTAGATCTTGCTGAAAAAGATAAAGTAAACGCAATTATGCTTGCTGAAGCAAATCTAAAAAATTCATTGCAAGAAGATTTGGCCAAAAAGGATAAAGAAATTAGTAATCTGAAAGCCAAAAATGAACTTCAACTTGCTGATCTATTAGCGAAGAAGGAATCCGAGATTGCTGAAATGAAAACAAAAATTCAGAATGCAGAGATTGAGAAAAAACTAACAGTATCAGAAGCATTAAAAGAAATCGAAAAAGAACGCGATAGCCTTGCGAATGATTTGAAAACTAAGGAGACCGAAAAACAGTTACTCGAAAAATCTTTGAACGAAAAGCATGCTACTGAACTTAAGACCAAAGATGATATAATCAAGTTGAAAGATGAGGAAATTGCTCTTCGTAAAGACATGAAGCTAAAACTTTCAACCAAAATGGTTGGCGAAACACTTGAGCAACATTGTGAAACTGAATTTAATAAGCTTCGTGCGACAGCTTTTCAAAAAGCCTATTTTGAAAAGGATAATGATGTTAGATCAGGTAGTAAGGGTGATTATATCTATAGGGAAACTGATGAAGCAGACAACGAGATCATTTCTATAATGTTTGAGATGAAAAATGAAGGAGACGAAACTGCAACAAAAAAGAAAAATGAGGACTTCTTTAAACAACTGGATAGAGACCGGACGGAAAAGAAATGTGAGTATGCTGTTCTAGTTTCTCTTCTGGAGGCAGAAAATGAATTCTATAATCAGGGGATTGTTGATGTATCCCATAAGTTTAGTAAAATGTATGTTGTTCGCCCACAATTTTTCATTCCGATCATCACACTTCTTCGAAATGCTGCAATGAACTCTATGGAATACAAAGCAGAATTGAGCTTGATAAGAAATCAAAATGTTGACATTACCAATTTCGAAGAAAAGATTAATTCGTTTAAAGAAGGATTTGCTAGAAATTATGATTTAGCAAGTCGTAAATTTAAAACGGCTATTGACGAAATTGATAAAACCATCAATCATCTTCAAAAGACCAAGGAAGCATTATTATCTTCCGAAAACAACTTGCGATTAGCCAATAATAAAGCGGATGATTTGACTATTAAAAAGTTAACTCATGGGAATCCTACAATGAAAGCAAAGTTTGAAGGACTAAAGGATAATTCTGAATAATTTATAGTAAAACGACACCTTAACTTTGTATAAGCGTAAATACGGGGATAGTGTTAAAATGAATAGTTTGGTGATACTGCACCCATTTCGCTACGCGGGGAAAAGATGAGCGGGCATATATGTCACCCTCTGAGTTTGGCTTTTTCTCTGACTTTAACCGGCTAATTTAACACGGTGTGATGTGAGGATCAGCCGGTATATATAACATCGACAATCTTCTCCTCTGCAAACACATCATGCCAAGAGGTCAATCGACTGGCTAATATGGTCTAACGGCGCCGAAAAATGGGGAACCTTACAAGATAGTCATGGATATTAATCAAATGCCCCCACCCATAACAAAACCATAACAATTCCCGCCATGGCCAATTCCCGCTTCCATTCTAATCTGCATTCTGCTATCTTGAGGGCATGAAAATCAGACCACAAATATCAAACCGTCTTTCGATGTGTTGCTCTTGTTCCACATGGTGGATGCAGGAGGGCTGTTGGATCTGTTGTCGCAGATGATGTGAAGTTCATCGCCGGGACCTATCAACCAGCCTTCTGAGATCAAATCCGGAAGGCTTTTTTGTTGCTCCCACTTAGCCATTTGCAAACTGTCTTCATCACAAAACTCAACATTCACTTTATTTCAACTTTATTTAATCGATCATGATTTTCCCCGAATCACATCAACCCGCCGTCTATGTTATTCACGAAAATGAGGAGTGGGTGCTGGTGGGGTGGCAAGGGTCAGGGCGTGCAGTTGTTCAACTCTATTGAGGAGCTTGAGCGGATCCTATCAACCGGAGAAGAGTTTTCTCTAGACGGCATTGCATTGGTGCAGGAGTATATCCGTCCGGCGAACGGACATATCACCCGTATGGAGTTTATCGGTGGGAAGTTTTACTACGCGGTTGAGGTGGATGCTACGGATGGGTTTGAGTTGTGTCCGGCCGATGCTTGTGTGATTGGGGATGCGTTTTGTCCGGCACCCGGCTCCGTCGAGACGGCCGTCGCGGAGAAGAAGAAGTTTCGCATTGCACAGGATTTTGACGATCGGGGTCTGGCCGCCAAGCTGGAGCGCTTTTTCAGGGCCAATGGTATTGAAGTAGCCGCCGCCGAGTTTGTGGAGGATGAGGAGGGCAACCGCTTTGTGTACGATCTCAATATGAATACCAACTACAACCAGCAGGCCGAACGGGATGCAGGAAAAGGGCAGAGCGCGATGGGGGCAGTGGGCTACGTTTTTGGGAGGGGAGCTGGGGAAACTGTAAGGTTTCATTCATTTAAGGGTCATATATCAGTAGAAATGAAGAAAACTGTGTAAAGCACTTTCTTCAGAAATTTTGATATATTCCGTTAGATTGTGCCAACAGTATTGAGAATTGATGGTTACCGCCTGTTTTTCTTTAGCAATGAAGGTAATGAACCGATACATGTTCACGTTGAAAGTGGAGATGGTTATTGTAAATATTGGGTAAATCCGATTATACTTGCATATTCAACCGGATACTATTCATCTGAATTGAATAAAATCAAAAAGATAGTAGAAGAGCATTCAACACAAATCGAAAATTCCTGGAATGAGCATTTCAGTCAAAAATAAACCCGCCAAAGCAACGGATTTGTGGTTTTCTGATCAGAAACTTTTTGTGCGTCTTGTTGACGGCAGAGAGATTGGTGTGCCTTTGGAGTGGTTTCCTAAACTAAAGAGTGCATCTGCCGAAGATCTGAATCAATGGCGTTTTATTGGGGATGGAATCGGTATTCACTGGAAATCACTGGATGAGGATATCTCCGTTGAAGGGTTGTTGAGATAATGAAATCTATCAACGCCAAATTAAAACCACTAACTTTGTGTATCATAAATCGAAAAATATGATACACAAACTATTTTGTGTTGCACAAGTGAGACACAAACTTTGATGAGCACTTCAGTCAAAAATAAACCAGCCAAAGCAACGGATTTGTGATTTTTAATCATAAACTAATTGTTCGTCTAAATGACGATAGGGAATTTGGTGTGTCACAGGTGTATCCCAAATTTTGAGATAATGGAATAATTTACTTATCTTTAACGTTAGTAACGCAATGCGTCAGTAATGATAAAAGAATTTGGTGATAAGGAATCAGAAAAAATTTGGACTGGTATTCGGTCGAAGAAATTACCAAATGAAATTCAGAATGTTGCTCGCAGAAAATTGAGAATGATCAATAACTCTCAGGGCATTAATGATTTAAGAATTCCTCCTGCAAACAGACTGGAAAAAATGAAGGGTAATATGAAAGAGTATCACAGTATTCGAATTAATAACCAATGGAGAATTATTATTCGATGGATAAATAATGATGCGTACGATGTTAAAATAGTTGATTACCATGAATAAAAAAGAATATGGAAAAATTGAATAACATACACCCGGGCGAAATTTTATTAGAGGAATTTTTAAATCCTATGGATATTTCGGCGTATCGTTTGGCGAAGGAAACATTTATTCCACAAACAAGAATTTCGACGATTATTAAGGGGAACAGGAGAATTACCGCCGATACGGCATTACGTTTCTCTAAATTTTTCGGAACCAGCGCTAAATTTTGGCTCGGGTTACAGGATGATTACGATCTTGAACAAGAGAAAAAGGAGAAAGAAAAAGAGCTTAATGAGATCAACCCAATGAAAGGTAATGTCGCATAATATGAAACAGTAGGTTACCGCCTGTTTTTCTTTAGCAATGAAGGTAATGAACCGATACATGTTCACGTTGAAAGTGGAGATGGTTATTGTAAATATTGGGTTAATGCCAAAATTCAGATCAAACATTAAAAATCAAATATTATAAGGTAAGGTTTGAAATCCTACACTTTGGAACTTAAAATTCAGGTACAAAATGTGCTTGAAATTTGGTATCTACCTATGATTATCATAAATCACCCAAAGAAACTACATCAAACCATACCACCACTACCATGAGATATCTAATTTCTCTAATTCTTTTAGCACTCTTCCTAATCTCCTGCACACCATCAGAATCTGCTCAGGTGGAGTCGTGGCAGCTGGTCTGGAGTGATGAATTTGAAACCGACGGACTGCCCGATCCGGATAAATGGTCGTACGATATCGGCTATATTGCAAATAATGAGAAACAGTATTATACAGAAGCACGTCAAGAGAATGCAAGGGTAGAGGATGGTCTTTTGATTATTGAAGCGAGGATGGAAGAGTGGGAAGATTTTGATTATACGTCTGCCAGACTCGTAACTCGCGACAGGGAAACCTGGACATACGGCCGTTTTGAGATGCGGGCTAAAGTTCCCACCGGACGCGGTACATGGCCTGCATTTTGGATGCTGGGCGACAATATCAGTGAGGTGGGCTGGCCGGCGAGTGGGGAGATTGATATCATGGAATATGTTGGGTATGATCCGAATCGATTCCATGGATATGTCCACACAACGGCTTATAACCATACGATTGGAACCAACAAAGGGAACTCCATTGAGGTGGATAGGGCATGGGAGAATTTCCATGTTTTTGCCATTGAATGGTATGAAGACCGGATTGATTTTTTTGTGGATGATGTGATGTACTTTACGTTTGAGAAGGAGTCGGACAATGATGACGTATGGCCTTTTGACAAGCCGCACTATCTGCTGCTCAATCTTGCCATCGGCGGCAACTGGGGTGGCACTGAGGGAATTGATGATTCGCTATTTCCGCATCAATTTATTGTGGACTATGTAAGAATCTATCAGAAAACGGAGTAATTCGATCAGGAATATTTTTTTCCCTTCAAGGCTCAAGGCTCAAGGCTCAAGGCTCAAAGTATAAAGTATAAAGTATTCTGTGCAGAGTGTAGAGAATAAAGTGCTGATTACAGAACACTAAATGCTGAGAGCTGAAAACTGAGAGCTGAGAGCTGAAAGCTGAGAGCTGAAAGCTGTAAGCAAAGTGATCGAATGTATCTAGGTCAATATTTTATTCAAGAACGGACCGGCGCTGGAGCCGCTGTTATTGTTTTTTTGAAAGCTGATTATGAGGCTGTTTCCGGTTTCATCAGGTTCTAAGGTTCGGGATCCTTTTAGCTGTTGTAAGAGATTATCAAACAACATAATATTCAGTTTCGACTCATTTTTACCATCCGTCTTAAAACCGGCAAAACTACTATTCCCTTCACGTTTAATGACCAAACGAACTGTATCAGACTCCTGAGATAATCGAATTTCTATAGGTGTAGTGCGATCTTCAAAACAGTTAAACAATAGATGGTTGATGGCTAACGAGAGGGGTATGGCCTGATTAATATTCAAATCCACCCCGCCAGAGTGTACCATCACATGAGGAGCATCATCTGCCTGACTCTTTAAAACAATTGAAACAAGTTCTTTCAACAACTCACCAAAGGGTGCACATGTAAACGAGTCACTTTGATAGAGATTATCGTGTATCAATGCAATCGATTTAATTTGTGAATGGATGGATGATAGACCTTCAGAATCACCGTCACTAAGTTCTAATTGCAGAATACCGGAAATTAGTGCAATGTTATTTTTAACACGGTGATGAATTTCAGAGAGCATCAACTCTTTCTCTTTCAGTGAATTCGAAAGTTCAATCTCACTCTTTTTAATATGTGTAACGTCCTGTAAGATTCCTGATACACGGATCGTTTTCCCATATTCATCACGTGTAATTTCTCCTCTCTCCATCACATATTTTACCTCGCCATTTGGAAGAGTACATCGATGCTCAAAAGGGACAAGTGAACCACCTCCTACAATACGATCAAAAGCATTTTTGACAATGTGCCGGTCATCGGGGTGAATCATCTCATAAAAATGATCCATACTTGGTGTGAATGTCTCCGGTGTAGTCCCTAAGATAGCATGAAGTTCTTGTGACCATGTTAGCATATCCAGATCCGGATACCACTCCCAATGACCGACATTAGCTATTCGTTGTGCATTTTTCAGGATTTTTAATGTTTCATCGTGCTTTTTTTCAATTAGTTTGCGATCACTGATATTTCTGGCTGTGGCGTACCATAGATCATCTTTCTGAGATAAATGCAGTTGAAACCAGATCGGCTCATCTTTTTTGTTTAGAAACTGAACTTCCATCTGGAAAATATTATCAATGCTGTTTTCCGCCCAGTCATTTAATTTTTTCAGAAAATTATTTCCCGGTGATAGAACTGAAAGAGGTTCCCCTTCGATCTGATCTGGGTCAAAGCCCAATATCTGTTTTACTTCCGGATTGATGCTTAGAATTCTGTACCGTTTAGGATCAATTAAAAACATCAAGTCAGCAGAGTTGTCAAGGAATCGAGTCGTTTTCTGAAGCTTTTCATTACTTTCATTTAATTCCCGATTTCTCTTTAATAGATTTAATCTCGCTTCAACTTCACGAGCCAATATTTTCAGTGCTTCCAATTCTTCTGGGTCAAGATCTCGAGGCGAGGTGTCTACAACACAAACAGAACCAATATTATTACCGCGACTCCCTTTTATTGGCACACCTGCATAGAATCTGGCACCGGGATCTAGATTGACGAACGGGAAATCTTTGAATCGTTCATCATTCTGCGTATCGGGTACAACCAAGTGTGTTTCATGTTGAATGGTATGGCTGCAAAAGGAGACTGATCTGGGCAAATACTCCATCTCGATACCTACATTTGATTTACTCCACTGTTGATCTCTATCAATAAAATTTATCTGTGCAACAGGCGCTTTTAGAATGTTTGCAGCTAGTTTAGCAAGTGAATCAAAATCCGCATCCTGACCCGATTCCAGGATATCATATTCATAAAGTTCATCCAGACGCTCTTTTTCAATATTGCTGATCGCTTTCATATTTTCTTTTTGAGTAGTGGTAGATTCAATCATAGCTTAATGGATCAATAATTAAAGAGATATGTACTTTCATAAGGTCCTTACTAGTCAATACGGAAGTAACCTTGTATCGGATTGGATTCTGATCGATTATTAGAATATTCTAATAATAAAGGTGGGGTCCTAGTGATTTATTCTTGAATCTTTAACGCCTTACTGAAAGTGACTTATAAACCTTAATTTTTAGATTAGATGACACTTTATAGCTATTTCCCTTCACTCAGTTCAGTAACTTTCTTCTGAACTTTTTGAACGTCTTCCCAAACAGGTCGTTTCCACTGTGGATTTCTCAACAACGCTGCGGGATGATAGGTTACTGCAAGCAGTGTATTTCGAAATGGATAAAAGTCACCACGTAAGTTTTTGAGAGAATCATCCCGATCCAATAGTGTAGTCCCAGACACTTTACCCAGACATAAAATCAGTTTGGGTCGGACCAGATCGATCTGTCGTAACAAATAGGGGAGACTACGCATCCTCTCTTCTCTACTTGGATTCCGATTGCCGGGTGGTCGATGTTTAAGAATATTGGCGATATAGACGTCCTCTCTCTTAAAATCGATGGCAGCCAAAATTTTATTGAGCAATTGTCCGGCCGCTCCCACAAAAGGTTCACCCTCTTTATCCTCCTGTTCTCCCGGTGCTTCACCTATGAGCATCAAGTTTGCATTTGGATCCCCGACACCGAAAACCAAACGAGTCCCTTCCAGGTCAGTGTGGAGCTCGTCGGCTTCATCACAAAGCTGCTGTAGTTGTTTCAAATCCTGACATGCTTCAAGTCTCTCATTAAGAGTGATAGGCTTTTGATTTTCAGGCTTCTTATTTGAAAAAGATTTATCGACTGTTTCCAATGCGGATTCATGAACATTTTTAATCTCACTATCAGAGTCAATGGGAGTCAATATTTCCTCTTCCTCTTTCGAGGTAAAAGTGAAAGCCCCATATATTTCCTGCTCATCAATAAGGAATTGGGCGATATCTGATAATAGTTCTTCTTTATTTGGGGTGCTCATTTATTTGAATCAATCATTTTGACTGCGGGACCTATGAAGAACGAACAATACCAAAAGGTTGAGTATAGGTTTTCCCGCGATCGTTCAGAAGTAGTTAAACTCTGTGTCTCTTAATTCTATTATAGTTTTATAATTTCAGTTTCCAAAATCAAGAAAAAGTAATGGCTATTTGAAATAGCCTAAATCGTAAATTAGAATCATATCGTGCACAAGCAAGAACAAAATGAGCGCAATTGAGGTTCATAAAAAAGAGCAGGTGGTCTTAATTTCTTAATATTTGGCCGAAAATCAGTACAATAAAAAGCGCTTTTCTAAATTTTATTCAGTGATTTTTCGTACTATTGAGCAATCTAAAAAAAAAATTAAAATAAATTTGTTACAAAAATGAATAGTTGTTAGACTCATTCAGGTTGAGTGCAACACTGCTCAGCAATCAAATATAATCACGATATGAATAACCAATTTTTAAATTTTACTATCTGCACCATGATGTGCATCTGTATGTCAATGATGTGTTGTATGTGCATCTGTATGCGAAAAGATAGTGGGAGAAAAATAATTGGTTAATATTTAAAAAGACTTTTCTAAAAGCCCACTATCCAACACAGATAGTGGGCTTTTCTTTTTTATGATAATTGCTCCTCTACCTGTGTTGACCTGGGCTTTGTGAAAATGACCTCAATCATAAAACACAAACACAAAGTTAATTTATTATGTCAAAAACACTTACCCAAGAAAAAACACTGGTTACTACAGACTGGGCTGCTAATCATCTTACAGATGAGGGCGTTCGTTTTGTAGAAGTAGATGTAAACACAAGATCCTATGACTCTGGGCACATCCATGGCGCAGTAGGATGGAACTGGAAGACCCAACTGCAAGATCAATTAAGACGCACTATTGCCTCAAAGGATGATTTTGAAGCACTTTTATCTAAATCCGGAATTAGAAATGACACTACTATCATACTTTATGGTGATAACAACAATTGGTTTGCAGCATGGGCCTACTGGCTCCTTAAATATTATGGCCATGAGGATGTGCGCATTCTAGATGGAGGCCGCGTAAAGTGGGAAGCTGAAAAACGCGATCTTACAACGGATCCTGCTCAGGTTGAATCTGCTAAATACAGTATTCAGAACATCAAGAAACAATTCAGAGCATTCCGCGATGATGTTTCTCAAACTCTGGGAAATAATTCATATGGTTTGGTTGATGTACGTTCTCCTGACGAATTCACCGGTAAAATTCTGGCCCCTCCGGGTCTGGATGAACTGTCACAACGTGCCGGTCACATACCGGGAGCGCGCAATATCCCATGGTCAAAAGCCGTGAATGAAGACGGTACATTCAAATCCAAGGATGAACTCAAAGCTCTCTATGAAGGCGAAGGTATCACACCGGATAAAGAGATCATCTCTTATTGCAGAATAGGTGAGAGATCAGCGCACTCCTGGTTTGTTCTAAACGAACTTCTTGAGTATCCAAATGTTCGCAACTATGACGGATCGTGGACGGAATGGGGAAATCTGATTGAAGTACCGATTGAACGATAATCATTAATAATTTGACCTCAGACCTCCGGTGTATACATCGAAGAGAGATCTTTAAAACTATACTCCGGGGGTTCTTTAAAAGATTTTATACAGAAACAGAATATGAGTACGAAAAAAAGCAAAGTTGAAGTCATAAAAGAAAACAGTAACTATTTGCGAGGACCCCTTGCTGATGAAATGAAGAATGATGAACCATTTATTAGCAAGGAGGCTTATCAGATCTTGAAATTTCACGGTTCATATCAACAAGATGATCGCGATTTGCGAAAAGGACGTGAAAAATATTGGAGCTTTATGATACGTGGGCGCATACCGGGCGGACGTATCACAGCCGAGCAATATTTGTCTATTGATGATATTGTTGATCGCTACGGTGATCACACGATTCGTGCAACCACTCGTCAAACATTTCAGCTCTATGGAGTCATCAAAAAGGAGTTGAAAAACACCTTAAACGATTTGAATCAAGCCTTGATTTCAACCGTTGGAGCCTGTGGCGATATCGTACGAAATGTGATGGCAACTCCAGTGCCCGATATAGACGGCAGACAGTCTCAGGTTCAACGATTTGCCAATGAGATTTCAGATGAACTACTGCCGGCGACGAATGCATATCACGAAATATGGTTGGATGGTGAAAAAGTCTACACTGGTGAAGAAGAGGTAAAGGTTGGGGAACCACTCTATGGTGACAGTTATTTACCACGAAAATTTAAAATTGCAATTGCTATTCCCGGAGATAACAGCGTTGATCTCTACACTCAAGATATTGGGTTGGTTGCAATATTTGATGAGAATAACATCATAAAAGGGTTTAACATAGTCATAGGTGGTGGGATGGGCATGCATCACCGGAAGCCGGAAACATTTCCGCGCTTGGGGGATCATCTGGGATATATTAAAGCTGAAAAAGTAATAGAGGTAGTAAAAGGTATTGTATCTATTCAGCGTGATAACGGTGATCGCAGCAACCGGAAGGTAGCTCGGATGAAATATCTGGTAGATAGGTGGGGAATTGATAAGTTTAAAAAGGAACTGGAAACCAATCTCGGTTATTCACTAGAGCCATTCAGAGATCTTCCAAAATTTGAACTTGACCTATATCTGGGATGGCATCAGCAGTCGGATGGAAATTGGTTTCTAGGACTTTCGATCGAAAATGGGCGCATTAAGGATGATGAAAATCTTCAATTAAAAACTGGACTCCGTAAGACGATTGAGACTTTTAAGCCTGAAGTCCGATTCACCCCGAATCATAACCTGTTGTTAACCAATATTCGGGAATCTGACAAGCCCGGGGTAGAGGAACTCTTAAAGGGTTATGGAATACTCTGGGGTGAAGATTACTCCAATGTATTGAAACTCTCTATGGCATGTCCTGCTCTGCCAACTTGTGGGTTAGCGATTACTGAGTCAGAGAGAATTTTTCCTCAACTGATTCGTGATTTCGAAAAAGTAATCAACAAATTAGGCCTTGAAGATGAAAAATTATCAGTTCGTATGACAGGCTGCCCCAACGGTTGCGCCCGACCTTATGTGGCAGACATCGGATTTGTAGGTCAATCTCTTAACAAATACTCCATTTTTATCGGAGGTGATCCATCAGGAACACGGTTAAATACTCTTTATAAAGAGTTGGTACCGCTGGAAGAATTATTAGAAGAAGTAACACCTCTTTTAAAGCGATACAGTGAAAGAAGAAAAAATGGCGAATCATTCGGTGATTACTATGATCGAACTGGAATAGGTCAGTTAGAAGAGGTGGTAAAATGAGAATAATGAACAGCGAATCGAATAAACCAAAAGGTACGGTCTTTTTAGTAGGTGCCGGCCCGGGAGATCCGGAGCTGATAACCGTTCGTGGATTGAAAGCAATTCAAAATGCTCAAGTAGTTGTGCACGATAGGCTTGCGAATCCAGAGTTATTATCTCATGCGCCTGAAAATGCAGAGAAAATTTATGTTGGAAAACAGCCGTATAAAGCCTCTGTTTCGCAGAATCAGATCAACCAAATTTTAATTGCAAAGGCGAATGAGGGTAAAACGGTTGTAAGGCTTAAAGGCGGAGACCCGTTTATATTTGGTCGTGGCGGTGAAGAGTGTGAAGCATTAGTGGAGGAAAATATCTTATTCGAGATAATTCCGGGCATAAGCAGCTCAATCGCTGCTCCGGCATATGCAGGTATTCCTTTGACTCACAGAGGGAAAGCCCGATCTTTTACCGTCGTAACCGGGTATACAAAAGATAAAGATGAATTATTTGATAACTGGGAGCACATTGCTCATTCGGATACCCTTGTGGTATTAATGGGCATGAAAAACCTTCCGGAAATCGTCAAAATACTAACTCTCTATGGCCGATCTAAAGAAACTCCGGTTGCAGTCGTCGAAAGTGGGACTTATGAATACCAAAATACGGTGATTGGTACACTGGAAACCATTGTAGATAGGGTGACTGGATTTAAACGACCGGCCACAATTGTTGTTGGTAACGTTGCTTCTCTTGGAAACCAATTGGCATGGTTTAAACCACCTATCGAGGCAAGGAATAGAGAGTATGAGCTGAAACAACAGAAAATATTTACCGGTTAAACAACGATTTATCAATTATAAATGGAGATAAGAAATTGAACAAAAAATTGGATTTGATTCGTATTCAGAATCTCAATAAATGTTTTGAATATAACCAACCGCAGGAGATCCTATCACTGGCTTTTAAAGAGTTTGGGAAGGATATGGTACTGGGTACCGGATTTGGTCCCTCCGGTGTATTGCTGATCCACAGCTTGAGTATGCAAAAAATTCCGATCAGGATCTTTTTCCTGGACACGCATCTTCTGTTTAGTGAAACATACAGACTACGTGATGAACTGCAAAATCGATTTAATATTGAAATTGAACAGATAAGTCCTGATCTCTCACTGAGTGAGCAGGCTGAAAAATATGGCGATGAACTTTGGAAATCAGATCCGAACAGATGTTGCTACCTCAGAAAAGTACTTCCGCTTAAAACATACCTGTCAGATAAAAGTGCATGGGTAACGGGAGTTCGACGAAGTCAAACTACAACAAGAAACCAAACCCGGATATTTGAGTGGGATCCGCTGAACGAAGTGGTTAAAATAAATCCCCTGGCAAATTGGAGAAATGATGATGTATGGGATTATATCAACGAGCATAATCTACCCTACAATCCGCTGCATGATCAAGGTTATCCAACGATTGGCTGTATCCCATGTACAGAACCGGCAGATTCGAGAACTGAACGATCGGGGCGATGGAAAAACCGAAATAAAATCGAATGCGGTATCCATATACCAAGTCAGAATTTTCAAAACGGCAACCATGAGAATTGAGCAGAAAGAATTGAAATAATTTTCACTCTGATTTATTACTGCTGAATGCTCAATATTCTTTAATCAATAATCAATGAACGTATATCCAATTTATTTAACCTGTCTGCATGAAAAGAAAACCGTATTGATTGGCGGCAATCATGAAGCGGAACGGAAAGCGGCTGAGCTGCTTGAAAGAGATGCCAATATAACGATCATCAGTCCCCGTTTGAGTGAGAAACTTTTGAGTTGGGTTGATGAAGGAATTATGGAGTGGATTCCCAGAAGATACCGTGAGGGAGACCTTAATGGAGCTTTTCTGGTTATTGCAGCCGAAAGTATAAAGGATGAAAAGGAGCGCATTTACAGAGAAGCTGAAGAGCTGGGAATTCTTGTGAATGTGATGGATGATATTCCACACGCTAATTTTTCGTTTGGTTCAATCGTGAAACGAGGGCCACTAACAATCTCCATATCAACAAGTGGTACTGCTCCAACCCTTGCTG
>JAGXIS010000160.1 GCA_024635465.1 Bacteroidota bacterium
GTGTACCTTCGTGCCTTTGAGTCTTCGTGGCAAAATCTAAGGGCTATACACTTTATTATGATCATCCATCCATTATACTTCGTATAAATAAAAAATATAATCCGTCGAAACCCCGGCATGACCTTGCTGCCTAAGCATCGCAGTTAAATTTCCACGGTGATAGGTGCCGTGATTAACCACATGATTAATCATATCGGTTACGGAAGCATCCAAATCACCAAACTTGGGATGCTTAATGGTGAATTTTTGATCGAGATCATCATGGTTATTCAGGAAATCGAAATACTGCTCATTCAATTCCGTATAAAGCGGATGCATTTCTAATAGATTGCGACCATTGCTTTTTTCTTTTAATTCTTTAATAACACCCATGATATTAGAGAAATCATCGCCCGACATCACCCTCAACCACATTCCTTCGGCAAGATAGGCATGAATAATGACTTCCTGAATGGAAGAAAACACGCTTTCAATTTCATTATGGTACACTTCTTCGGGCAAAGATTTCAGATGGTCAAAAGCTCTCTTGTTAGCCCATTTGTGATAACTGTATTGTTGTATTGCAGGATGTTTCATATTTAAAGCAGTTTTTTAATAGATCAATTTTAGAAATACCACGAATAATTACAACGTTTATTTTTATCAATCTTCAAGCCTTCATTGCAAAAGGCCACCTAAATGAGGGTCTCATTTTATGAATGTGAAATCGCTCCGAGCGTAGCGAACTACTCGTAAATAAAATTTTGATGGGTGAAAATAAAGGCAACCTAACTCACCAAAAAGCGTATAGACCCCAAGTGTTTATCTGACTTCCTTAAAAAATCAGGTATTTCCCTATTAACTAAACATAACTGAATTTGTATCATTCTAGTTATATCACCAACTAAACTATCAGTACTATGAAGAAGAGAAATCTACTTTTAATCATAACCGCAGCTTTTATTTTATCCGGATGCTCAAATACCGGCGCTTTTCTATCAGCTAATCAAACCATAGTCAACCTCAATGAGGGGAACTATACCATTGCAGCAACCAATGTTACCGGGGAATCAGAATCAGCCTCTGTTTTTGGAGTGAGCTATTCAACCGGACTTATGGCAGGAACATTTGCCATTGCAAGGGTAGAGGGAACAGGGATGCTCTATGCTGAAGCCCTGGAGAATCTATGGTTAAATTATGAAGCTGCCAACGGAACTGCTAGAAATCAAAAACTAGCACTCGCAAACATACGATACGATTCAGATATCCTTAACCTGGTTGTATATACAAAAGTAAAAGTGATCGTGAGGGCAGATATCATCGAGTTTGAGTAACATCCGATTTTTCAGAAAATATCCGGCTGATGGGTAGTAGCTCAATTTCTTTGCAACACTACTCCTGATGCCGGCAATTTTTTAAAAAAATGGATCAAACAGATGAATAAATTAAAGACTTTTTTTCGGTTTCTTTTGAAGGGGATAAAATGGTTGTTCTTTATTCTTATAGGATTACTGCTGATATCCGCACTATATAATCTGACATTGAAGAGTTCTTCTTCGGTCACAGAAAATCTGACAGAGTCTCAGAAATCATACATAGCAGAATATCTGCAATTGCAGGATGAAAAAATGGCTGAATTATGGCCCGAATTCGAGGATTTCAAAGTACCTGTCATTGTTTATAATGAAGACTATGCTTTCCTGGTAGGTCTTCAAAGTCCGGATACCGGCTGGTACAAAATGCCGGGTAATGAGCTCAGGGGTGGGGCTTGGGAGGTAGTACCCAACGATCAATTCAAAAACCAACCTTATTATCGTACCCCAATCACTGATCCGTCTGTTACACCAGAAAATTTTACTGTAAAAGTTGGAGAGGAATGGGTGAGTACGATGCAGACCAAAGAGTTTGCCGAAGTTTCATTTTACAATGGGTTTAAAAACGAACTCCCACCGGTAATTAGAGAAGTTTTTCCCTATAAAATCTTCTGGAATTTAATAATGGGGGAAGCAGAAACCTATGTTACCGGATTAATCCATGAGTCATTTCATGCATTCCAGGGAGAAATGGCATTTGATAAATTTGTGAAATCAGAATCCCTGTATCACGTAGACTCAGAATATCCTTGGAATCATGAGGACAGTAGATCCGGGTGGAATAATGAATCTGAAACCTTAGTTCAGGCTTACCATAGTGAATCTGACTATGAGACAATCTTGCTTGTAAGAGAATTTCTCAACGAGCGTGACGAAAGAAGGATCAAGGCCGGACTGACTCAGGATATGATCGACTATGAACTTTACCGTGAATGGCTTGAAGGATTGGCAAAATACACTGAGCTAAAAATTGGAATATTGGTATCAGAATCTGAAACATATACACCGGTTCCTGAAATACAGGACGAAAGTGATTTTAAAGCGTACAGCAAACGCGACCAATATTTAAATAATCAGATTAATGAAGTGAAGAGATCTATCGGGCGAGAGGGTGATAACCGTTTCTATTTCGTTGGCATGTTACAAGCTATGATCCTTGATAAAACCATGCCAGGATGGAAAAATGAAATTCTGAAAGAAGACATCTTTCTGGAAGATCTATTGAGAGAAGTGGCATTTGATGTAACACAGTGTTTCATCGAATGAAAGGGGTAAAAAAATCATACATGTTATGAAACAAGAAAAACAGATAATAATACTGATTGGGTTCATCGTCATCTTGTCTGGTTTTGCTTCACTATCAGGTATTTTCTCAACGGGCGGACCGGGTTCATTTGAGTACGAATCCATACGTGGCGAAACAGTTCAGATTTATGGTGAGGGATTGTACCGGCATATGTCGGCAGATGTTGCACCGCAGGGTATAGCCCAGGATTACATAACTTTCTTTCTCGGGATTCCACTGCTTCTTCTATCTCTGTTTTATACACGAAAAAGATCTCTAAAAGGGCGTTTTATACTTGCAGGTACACTGGGATATTTCCTTGTTACCTACCTGTTTTACCTTGTCATGGCAATGTATAGCGAACTTTTTCTAATTTATACTGCGTTGCTGGGAACAACCTTTTTTGCATTTATATTGACACTTTTTTCATTTGAAGTCAACCGACTCCCAACTGTATTCAACGAATCAACACCTGTAAAAACAGCCGGATCTTTTTTGATACTGAATGCAATAATGATAGCCTTGTTATGGCTGGGAATCGTCGTACCACCCATCATTGACGGTACCATTATACCCACTGAAACAGAACATTACACGACATTAATTGTGCAAGGACTTGATCTGGGCTTATTGCTCCCTCTTGCCGTCGTATCCGGCATACTGTTTATTCAAAAAAAACCGATGGGTTTTCTTGCTACACCGATATATCTGGTGTTTTTATCCATACTGATGTTGGCACTGGTTGCAAAGATTATTGCGATGGGGCTATTGGGCCAAAATATCATACCGGTTGTTTTCATCATACCTGCAATTGCCCTGACTTCGATAACGTTTGCAGCTTTAGTTCTTAGAAGTATTGAAACACATGTGAGTGATAATAAAAAAACAGAGAACATCTCATGAAGGAATCAAAATCTTACAGTTTCTATTTTCTAGTATTGTTCATTGGTTTCCAGGGAATTAGCGGTTTGATTTATACCTTTTCCCGATGGATAGGCTTGTAGTATTTAAAATGATAGATTTGCAACAGCCAGAATCAGCCAACCGACCGTGATCGTGGACATCATTTCCTCGGTGGTTAAGGGTTTGCCAAAGATCCGGTATACAATCCACGGAATAAGTGATATTCCGATTGCAAAAGTAAGATGTCCGGCCATGCTTGTGATCATTCCTCCCACGGTGATATGGGTTGATGTTATCGCTGATACGACAGCCGTCGCCGCAATGAGCAGAATCCACCATAGGATGTGACCGGTTATTATTTTCATATGTAGCATCTCGATCTTTTAGTTAAAACGCTTCACCAAGCGACAGATAGAATCCGGTAGTATTGGGTCCTGCTGCAACATCGAGCCTGATGTTTGTTGTATCACCCGGATTCAAATTAAATCGTAACCCTCCGCCTATAGCCCATTTTGTCAGGGTCAAATCAATTTCATCCCATTCCGACCACACATTCCCAACTCCGCCAAATAGTACAAACCCAAATCTACCCTTCACATATTGTCGCCATTCAGTTTGAACCTGCAATGAGTGATGATCCCGAAATCGGCCATGGTAATATCCTCTCATGATTTGATTGCCACCAATACTTGAAAGATCAAGAAAAGGGACATCACCGCCTGTTACCTGTAAAAGAGTCTGAAATGCCAGTACCGAGGTTCCATCACCCAATAAATCCATATACTTTCTGCCGTCCATTTGAAATTCACTGTATGAGAAAGTGGTGCCAAAATATTGTGGGTGGATGGTAGTCATTAACTCAAGAAAATGTTTTTCTGTTGGAGTCATGATACTGTTTCGCTTATCCCATCGGATTGCTCCACCCAGACCAATAGCACTGCCTCCATCATGCCCGGTTAAACCCACAGATTCGATGGGATTTCCTTCGATGTCTGTATAGACAAAATCATAATTTTTAAACCATCGTACGATCGGTCCGGCATAAAAAGAGTCACTAATTCTTTTGAGACCCATAAACTTTGCATAGAACATTTTATACTCAATCTTGATCTGATCTTCACTTCTTGTATCTGTGCCGATCCCCCAATAGTCAGTAGGGAAATAGTATGCAAACATGTTGCCGCTAAGAAACCACGATTCACCGGGAAGGATTACATCGGGAATCAACTCAATCAATACCTGATTGTTGAGTGTATAAATTGCAGTGAGAATGATATTAGATGGACGCGTCTCCGGTCCGGCATTGGCCGGTTTAAACTGCTGCATACCGAGCCCACCAAACATGAAACTTGTTTCAGGGGCTGACCCAAGTATAGGTAATACGGTCAGGCGGTTTGTATAGGTGGAATCCGCGGTTTCATCAACAATCAAATTTTGTCCGGATAATTGAAACGGCAACAAAGCAGTGAAAATCAGAAGAATGACTTTGAAGAAAAATGGTTTCAGGGTGTTGTAAGGATTGTTCATTTCTGCTCAAATTCCGTTACTGATTAAAACTCTATCAACTCATTTATAAAAAGTTTCTTAGGTGTCGTACCTGCAGCAAAAAACATCTGAACTGACATAAATAGGATAGTTGAATGATTCAGCATTAAATACCCAAAAAAATTACCCCTTAAACTGTAATGTAGAATCTATAACCAAGTCCGTAAATGAGGTTTCACCCCTTTATTAAATAGGGAAGAACCTGATTCCAATTTCTTTGAACCCCTGGCCTCACGTGGGATCGGGATTGTCGTTGAGCTCCAACCGACTCCTTACCCCTGAGCCCTGCCCCCTGACCCATGAACTCTGACCCCCGAACCCTGCCCCCATTAACATTTAAACACTTTAACACGTTAACACATTAACATTCGCCATGAAGGAGAACTTTTATTTACCTGCCGATTTGGGTATTATGCAGATTGTAATTTTTAACAAAGAATCTCACTGTTTTAAAACGTATTTGAAATGAAAATTCACGAGTATCAAGCCAAAGAGTTATTTAAAGAGTATGGAATTGCTGTTCCCGATGGAGTAGCTACAACATCCGTTGATGAAGCTGTAAAAGCAGCTGAAGAGATGAAAAAAAATGGAACAGACCTGTTTGTCGTGAAAGCACAAATCCATGCCGGTGGACGCGGTAAAGGCAGAACGATTAAAAATAACGCAAAGGGAGTGATTCTCTGTAAAACCATTGATGAAGTCAGAAATGCGGCAGAATCACTGATTGGCGACACACTGGTTACCATTCAAACCGGTGATGAAGGACAAAAAGTAAAAACGATCTACGTAACCGATGGTGTGGGCATAGAAAAAGAGTTCTATCTGGGAATTTTATTGGATCGATCCTTGAGTAAGAATGTAATCATGGTATCAACAGAAGGTGGAGTCGAGATTGAAAAAGTGGCTGAAGAGACTCCTGAGAAAATTGTAAAGGAGTGGATCGAACCGGGAATGGATCTGCAACCCAACCAGGCTAGAAGACTTGCATTTGCTCTTGGTTTTGAAGGCGACTCTTTTAAAAAAGCAGTGAAATTAATTTCATCTCTGTACCGATTCTACGTCGAGAAGGATGCGGATATGGTTGAGATCAACCCTTTGGTCCTGACACCCGAAGGCGATGTGCTGGCACTGGATGCGAAGGTCACTTTTGATGGAAATGCATCATATCGTCACAAGGAAATTGTGGAACTTCGAGATACATCAGAAGAAAATCCGATGGAGTTGGAAGCATCAAAGTACGATCTGAACTATATCAAATTGGATGGGAATGTAGGGTGTATGGTCAATGGTGCCGGACTCGCCATGGCGACGATGGATATCATCAAGCTCTCCGGCGGCGAACCTGCTAACTTCCTGGATGTGGGCGGTGGTGCGAATGTGGAAACGGTTAAAAACGGATTCCGGATTATTTTGGAAGATCCAAATGTGAAAGCGATTCTTATTAACATTTTTGGCGGTATCGTTCGTTGTGACAGAGTTGCAAAGGGTGTCATCGAAGCCATTAAAGACCCGGAAATCGCGAAAAAGGTAGAAGGCGTACCCATTATCGTGAGACTTCAAGGAACGAACGCTGAAGAAGGTAAAGTGATTATAGACAACAGTGATCTGAATGTCATTTCTGCTGTACTGCTCAAAGAAGCAGCTGAAGCGGTTTCGAAGGTTTTAGCTGCTTAACTAACCCCCTAAAAATGGGAGATATGGTATGAAGTCTCCCCTAACAAGGGGAGTACGGCGGAGCCGGGAGGGGTGTACACGTGCAAGTTATGAGCCCAGTAAAGACACCCCCCTGCCCCCCTTGTTAGGGGGGAGTTTTTGCCCCCCCTTCGAAAAGGGGGGACTTTTAAAACCCTTTTTATCATCTGAAAAAATAATGTCCAAATTCAAACTTCACTCCCCATGGGAGCCGGCCGGTGATCAGCCCAATGCAATAAAGGAGCTGACTGAGGGAGTGAATCTCAATGATAAATTTCAGACACTTCTCGGTATTACCGGTTCCGGGAAAACCCGAACCATTGCCGGTGTCATCGAGAATGTGCAGAAGCCTACCCTGGTGATGAGTCACAACAAGACGCTGGCTGCACAGCTCTACAGGGAGCTAAGCGATTTTTTCCCTGAAAATCGTGTCGAGTTTTTTATCTCCTACTACGACTACTATCAACCCGAAGCGTATCTCTCTGCTCAGGATAAGTACATTGAAAAGGATCTCTCCATCAACGAAGAAATTCAACGACTGCGACTGAGAGCAACAAGCTCCCTGTTGTCGGGCAGACGCGATGTGATTATCGTATCATCCGTTAGCTGTATTTATGGTATTGGATCGCCATCTGAGTACGCCAAACTGATTGTGCATCTGAAGACCGGCATGGAGATCCCAAGAAATACCCTCCTGTATGATTTAGTCGATTTACATTATAATCGCAATGATATCGAGTTCAGCCGGGGCACATTTCGGGTTCGGGGTGATGTCGTAGATCTCTATCCGGCCTACTCAGAAGAGGGTTTGAGGATTTCGTTTTGGGGTGATGAAATCGAACGGTTAGAGATTTTTGACATCGATTCCGGCGCTATTCTGGATGAAGTGGAAGAGTTTCACATCTATCCTGCCTCGCATTATGTGACCACAAAAGAGAGGTTGGAGGAAGCGATTCAGCAGATCCGGGATGAAATGTATTGGCGTGTTGAAATCTTACAGAAGGAGCAACGTTTTTTGGAAGCCAAACGCATTGAACAGCGGACCCTCTTCGATATCGAAATGATGCAGGAGATTGGCTACTGTTCAGGAATTGAGAATTATTCTCGCTATCTGAGTGCACGAAAACCCGGAGAACGACCTTTCTGTTTGATGGACTATTTTCCGGATGATTATCTCCTGGTGGTGGATGAAAGCCATCAAACCGTTCCTCAAATCGGAGCCATGTATGGCGGTGACAGATCCAGAAAAATTGAACTGGTTGAACACGGTTTTCGATTGCCCTCAGCCATGGACAACCGGCCACTCACATTTGAAGAGTGGGAGACGATGTTTAATCAGGTGATCTTTGTCAGTGCGACACCCAATGATTATGAGCTGAATAAATCGGGTGGGGTTTACGTAGAGCAGATTATCCGTCCAACCGGACTGATGGAGCCTGAACTGGAAGTGCGGCCTCTATCCAATCAGGTGGATGATCTTTTGGATGAAATCCGACTGAGAGCTCATAAAGATGAGCGAATATTATGTATCACACTCACTAAAAGGTTGAGTGAAGAGCTGAGTGAATATCTGAAAAATTTAGGAATACCGGCCGCCTACATGCACAGTGAATTGGATGCCATGCAGCGGGTTGAGGTGTTGTATAAGTTCAGAAGAGGTGATTTTAAGGTGTTGGTTGGAATCAACCTTCTGCGAGAGGGGATCGATATACCTGAATTAAGTTTGGTCGCAATATTGGATGCAGATAAAGAGGGTTTTTTGAGATCTGAAACTGCACTTTTTCAGATTGTGGGTAGGGCTGCCAGGAATGTGAATGGCCGTGCGATATTGTATGCTGATAAAATGACCAAGAGCATCAAAAAAGTGCTTGAGGAGACAGATCGACGGCGGGAATTGCAGCGCGCATACAATAAAAAACATGGAATTACTCCCAAAACGATTGAAAAAGAGCTTAAACCATTGGTAGATCCCGCCCTCATTTCAACGCAAGATTTTACATTAGATCCAAAATTGAGCGAAGAAAAAGATTATCTTGAGATCGTTAAAGTTGCTGAAGATGGTATTCGGTATCGTCCAAATACTGCAATGAAAGAAGTTACGTTTGAGAGTAAAGACAAATTTCTTGCTTATCTTCGAGGGTCAATGGTACACGCAGCTAATAACATGGAGTTTGAAGAAGCTGCGCGAATCCGTGATCAAATTGCTAAATTAGAGAAAGAATTATGAATTATAGAATAACCCATGAGTAAGATAGATTTTTTAAAAACGTTTATTAAAGATAGAGATGTGGCATCCATCACGCCAACTTCTCTTCACTGTGTAAAAAGAGTTTGTACCCATATTGACTTCAGTAAAGACTTAACCTTGGTTGAGTATGGTCCCGGCGATGGTGTTTTTTCACGATTTATTCTTGGAAAGATGTCTGCAAATTCAAAACTGATCCTGATTGAGCTCAATGAAGATTTTTACAAGCACCTCAAGGATACCATAAAAGATCCCAGAGTTGAGATTCATAATACCCGAGCCGGAGATGTGGAAAAAGCGCTGAGTCCGGAGCTCATTGGGAATGTAGATTATGTACTTTCAGGCATTCCATTCTCCTTCCTGGAAAAAAGCCGTAAAAGAATTGTACTGACGGCGACAAAAAATATTTTAAAAGAGGGTGGACTCTTTCTGGCATATCAGACCAGTGGTCACCTTAAAAAACCAGTCATGGAGGTATTCGGAAACCTCGAAACCGAACGTGAAATATTGAATATTCCACCGTATTTGATTTATAGAGTGGTTAAGAATGGCGTGAGATGAGAAGGCAGACGTGAGATGTGAAACGTGAGACGTGAGACGTGAGATGTGAGACGTGAAACGTGAGATTTAAATTGTGAGATGTGAAACGTGAGATGTGAGACGTGAAACGTGAGATGTGAGACGTGAAACGTGAGATTTAAATTGTGAGATGTGAAACGTGAGATTTAAATTGTGAGATGTGAGACGTACTCACAACTGCGTCATCCTCATCCCGCCCGTCATCCTGAATTTATTTCAGGATCTCCGTAGTCATGCAATGTCTAGAGCCACAATGAACTCATAATTCCTAAGATCCTGATCCGTCAAGATGACTCATTAATTAATTCTTCTGCTCTCTGCCCTCTGCCCTCTGCCTTTTAACTTTTCTCTTTTCACTTTTTTAACTTTTCACTGTATGCCCAAAATCATCCCCCCGGAAATACTGCTCAAAGGTTACAGTCGGGGTATATTCCCGATGAGTGAGTCAAGGAATGATGAAGATGTAGAGTGGTTTTCTGCCAGGCAAAGGGGTGTAATACCGATCGATCAATTTAAAGTCTCATCGAATGTCCGAAGGTTAATACGGCAAGGACGATATGATTGTCGGGTAAATCAATCCTTCCGAAAAGTAATAGAAGAGTGTGCAACTCGGGAATCGACCTGGATTTCTGAATTGATCATCAATTCTTTTGAAGTTTTGCACCTTGCAGGTCATGCCCATTCTGTTGAAATCTACAACCGGGAGAATAAGCTGGTGGGTGGACTCTATGGCGTCACACTCGGCGCGGCTTTTTTTGGAGAATCCATGTTTAAAGTAGAGAAAGAGGCAGATAAAGTAGCACTCTGGCACTGCCACCGGATTCTTGAAAGCAATGAATTCGAGCTGTGGGATACTCAGTTCTATACCAATCATCTTGCACAATTCGGATGTACAGAAATCCCCGCAGTAGAGTATGATGTACTGCTTATGAATGCGTTACAGAAAGATTGCGAGTTTAAGCTGCCATAGGAAAAGTGTTAATGTGTTTACGTGTTTAAGTTTGCGGCAATGAAATCTAAACCTATAAACTCATAAACATGTTAAAGAGGAAATAATTATACGTTTTTTCACTTTCTACAGAAGTTTGTTAATAGATTGATGAATTCGCCATTGAAATCATAAACACGTAAACACGTAAACACATAAAAAAAGCCGATACAGGCATTCACCCATATCAGCTTTTTTTGAGGTCTTATGTAATTAGTTGCTTCTGGGAACTTCCTGAATTTCCAATGCATCCCCGTTGGAAAGTTGATTTTTCTTCAGGCGGATGTAGGTCCGTTCAGGGAGAGTGGATTCTCGTGAAGACCAGTTAACTGATACGATAATAAACTCATCATCTGGGAGGGATGATAGTGTGTTACCATAATCAATAATTGCCCGTTCAATTTCATCATAAAGCAACTCCTTATCGCTCTCGAGTAGTTCAGGATCGATCGGCTCATGTTCTTCTATTAATGCATTTCTGAAAGATACAGCGACATTTGCGACATCTTCCAATCCATTTTCAATTGTACTTTGTAAAGAGTCAAGAGAACTTTGGGATATTAACCTTAAGGAATCCATTTCTAACTTTATAGAGTCCATCTCAAGTCTCAATACCTCTCTCTGTTCAATCTCATTATTCATTGCCTCACTGTGTGCCCTTTCCATATTCTCTTGTACTTCAACACTGACATCAAAATCTATATCCGGAGCATCTTCAATCCTAGATAAAAGAACACTCAGAGGGCCGGAACCACGTGTGCTGGCATTTACATTAAATTGAATCCCAAACCCCGGAAGATAGGTGTATGAGGATGCACTTCTAACTCTGAGTTGTTCAAAATCAGCTTCTTGCATAGATGTAGTCAATATGGATTGGAAAATGTTAAAATCCCGCTTTTCACTAACCTCCGAAAGGTCGGCCGATTGAATTTGTTGAGTGAATTGGCTTTCACTAATCTCGCCTGATTGAAATTCCATTACATCGCTCTTACTCACCCACTTAGTTATTTTGGGAAAATCAATATTTCGATCTCCCTGACCTACTGATACGGTAAACCTGGTTATCTGGGAGTTAAGCCCGGTTGAGAGTCGGATATGCTCATTCTCAGGTAGACTTTTAAGTAATGATGCGTATTGAGTAAAATACTCTGTCATTTTCATTTCCAACTCTTCAACAGTCACTTCGTCAACATCACCATTACTATTTTGATCATCATCACCGGCTGACCTAACTACCGTACTGTTATTCCCACTCCGAACCATGTGAACTGCCTGGGAGGGACTGAGATGTCCTGCCCATAAGTTGTTTCCCAATATGAAATGAACACCATAGCCGGGTATGTAATCGCTAGTGATTTGATTACCTCTGAATACGAAAAAAGAATGCTCATCATCTAGATTCTCTTGAAACAGTTCTTGAAGTATTCCTTCAGCAATACGAATCTCCCTTTGAAGCTGCTCGTTTTGAGCCTGAATGAGCGCCGGTAATAGAAAAAGTGTGATGAGTAATACAGTTTTTAATTTCATGATTTATAATTTTTTAAGGGTTACTGATAGCGTAGATTAAATCTCCTAAAGCTTCATTGGTTCGATTAAAACGATATTGAGTTTGTGTTTCGAGTTGGTCAAGTCCTTCTGCAATCAGGATCAAATCCTGTTGTCTCTGATCATCATAATAATCGGCTAAGAGGGTGACCATCTCATTAAACTGTTCATTTTGCTTACGCTGAGCCTCCTGCATCAGAGTAGTCAGCAAGAGTGTTTGTTCGCCCTGGATTTGTTCGATCAACTCAAGAACCTGCTCCTCTGAAATGCCCGATTCTGTTTCTGTTGGTGGGTTACCGACAGTCAGGTAAAAACCATTTTCGGTCTGACCCATCTCCATTCCCGCCAATGACGAGCCGAAAAGGACCAGAAGCAGGGATGCTGCAATCGCCATAAGGGTCTTCATAAATGGGGTGAATAGACTCTTGCCTTTTCCCTGCTCCTCAGAGCCTTCTTGGTCTACGTAGCCTTTACGAAGTTGACGGCGCTGTGGAGCCTGCTTCTCGAATTCTTTTGAAATAGTCAGAAAAGCCGGTTTGTATTCCGGAACTGCAGACGGTGTGGATGAAAGCAGTCCGGACATCTCTCTGAGTTCATTCAACTCTGTTTGAAGCTCAGGCCGTGATTCAAGAATCTTTTCAAACTCCTTTCTTTGGACCGGATCCATCTCATCATAGAGATAGTCCATCATTTGATTTTGAATTTCTTCTTTCTTACTCATGGTTCAGATAATCGGTTTGAATATTCCAGTTTGTTA
>JAGXIS010000161.1 GCA_024635465.1 Bacteroidota bacterium
ATCAATACCCAACGCCGAACCGGTTGCCTTTGATTTTTCCGGATTGCTGCTAAACGCACCGCAAACCAAGTCAAACTTGCTATCCAGAGCTGCTGCTTTTCTGTGAACTTCACCAATGAAGGCCTCTAAACTACCGCCTACCATCCCCATTCTTAATCTCTTCCCCATGTTATCCTGATTCGTTTAGTTCTAAAATTAATGTTTAAAAATCGGGCTTACTCTTTAAACCCAATCAACGATCTTTCCATAAAATCTATTTCTATACTTAATAAAGTAACTTTTTTTCAAAAAAAGTAATTAGATCTTTATGCCTGTTCAATAAATTCGTTCTATTTTGAATACAACTTTTATAGGAAGTCAGCATTTTTGTATTTTATAGCTTGAAAATAATTTTTACTAATGAATGATTTAAGAGACTGAATGTCATCAGAACAAATTACGCTTATCTTTCCTGACGGAGCCAAAAAAGAATTTCCTAAAAATAGTACCGGTTTTGAAGTAGCAGAGAGTATTTCAAAAGGCCTGGCAAGAAATGCATTTAGTATCACTTTAGGCAAAGATATCATTGATCTGAATCAACCCATCAATCGTGATGATAAAATATCCATCAACACGTGGGATTCAGAGGATGGTCAATACACATTCTGGCACTCTTCCGCTCATTTATTGGCTGAAGCTATTCAAGAGTTGTATCCTGATGCTAAATTTGGGATTGGACCGCCCATTGAAAATGGATTCTATTACGACATCGATTTCGGTGATCAGTCGATAGGAAAGGATCATCTCGAAAAGATCGAGAATAAGATGATCGAATTGGCGAGAAACAAGTCGCCCTTCAAAAAGAGAGTTGTTTCCAAAGAAGAGGCGTTATCTCACTACCGCAAGTTGGGAAATGAGTATAAGGTAGACTTGATTGAAGATTTGGATGATGCCACTATTACTTTTTACGAACAAGGTTCATTTACCGATCTCTGCCGAGGGCCTCACATACCTGATACATCAGGAATTAAAGCGGTTAAGCTAACCAAACTTGCCGGTGCATACTGGCGGGGTGATGTAAATAGTAAACAGCTTACCAGAATTTACGGGATTTCATTTCCAAAGCAGAAGATGCTTGAAGAGTACCTTGTTCAGGTTGAAGAGGCTCAAAAACGAGATCACAAAAAGCTCGGAAAAGAGCTGGGTATCTACATGATGGATGCCATGGTAGGCCCTGGACTTCCACTTTGGTTGCCGAACGGTACAGTATTAAGACGTACACTTGAAAGCTTTTTACGAAATGAACAAGTTCGTCGCGGTTACCAAGAGGTGATTACTCCTCATATCGCCAATCTGGAACTTTATAAAACATCCGGTCACTACCCTTACTACAAGGATTCTCAATTCAATCCCATGGAAGTGGATGATGATGAGTATATGTTAAAGCCGATGAACTGCCCGCACCATCATCGCATCTATTCCAATGACCTGAAAAGTTATCGTGACCTACCGGTCCGATTGGCCGAATTCGGAACTGTATACAGATATGAACAATCCGGAGAGTTGAACGGTATGTCCAGAGTGCGGGGTTTTACTCAAGACGATGCCCACATCTACTGTACTCACGACCAGCTCAAGGATGAAATCAAAGCAGTCATTGATCTTACACAATACGTTTTCAAAACTTTTGGCATGCCTGTTGATATCAGGCTCTCGTTCAGGGATGACAATAATGATAAGTATGGCGGAGATTTAGAGTATTGGGAACGTGCGCAGCAGGAGATAACTGAAGTGGCCGATGAGATGAAACTGGACTATAAAATTGTAGAAGGTGAAGCCAGTTTTTACGGTCCTAAGATTGATTTTATCATCCGAGATGCGATTGGTCGAAAATGGCAATTAGGTACAGTTCAAGTAGATTATGTGATGCCGGTACGTTTCGATCTGACCTATGTCGGATCAGACAATGAAAAACACAGGCCTGTCATTATTCACAGAGCCCCATTTGGCTCGATGGAACGATTTGTGAGCATATTGATTGAACATTTTGCAGGAGATTTCCCTGTTTGGTTAGCTCCAACACAGTGTAAAATTCTCTCTATTTCGGAAGATTATAACTCATATGCCGAAAAATGTGCTGACAAACTTAGAGATCAGAATATTAGGGTTACTGTTGATGGAAGATCAGAACAGATTGGGGCTAAAATCAGGGATGCTGAAAAAAGTAAGACTCCATATATGCTGATTGTAGGAGAGAAAGAGGTATCAGAGGAAACAGTATCCGTTCGAAGACACAAAAAGGGGGATATTGGAACGTTTCCTTTCACTGATTTCTTAGATACTATCGTAGAGGAAGTAGATCAATTAAAACTTCCACAAAACAGTGATTAAAGAGTATCTATCAATTATATTGTTTGATTTGATATGGAATAAATCAAAGATAGTTGTATTTTTTATAGAATAATCTGTGTGTAACTTTTCAGAAACTCCGATTATTTAAACTTTTAACTTATAAACAAAAACCAAATACAGAGGTATCTTATCGCAAGAAGACAACCCATGAGAAGACAACGTAATGATGATCGTCCTAAAGTTAATGACGAAATCAGATCATCACGTGTAAGATTAATCAAACCGGATGAAGAGCACGAAATTGTCTCCATAGAAAGAGCCTTAGAGATTGCTGAATCTTTTAAAATGGACTTAGTTGAAGTGGCCCCATTGGCTAAACCACCCGTATGTAAGGTGATTGACTTTGGAAAGTTCATGTATGAAAAAAAGAAGAAAGAGAAAGAGGCTAAAAAGAAACAACATACGATTCAGGTGAAAGAGCTGCGTTTCAGGCCTACTACTGATGATCATGACTTAGAATTTAAGACAAGACATGCCAGAGAATTTTTAGAAGGCGGTGATAAAGTGAAAGCAACCGTCCAGTTTAGAGGTCGTGATATGCTTTATACAGAACAAGGAGAGACACTTTTAAATAATCTAGCTAAAGAGTTAGATGATGTAAGTAAAATTGAAAGCCAACCTGCAATGGAAGGCAGAAGAATGATTATGATTCTTTCACCTTCTAAAAGTTAAAAACGCTTTTAATAGTAAAGAAAGCTTCTTATCTTTGTAGTCTTTATCAATTTAGAAATAAGAGTAAATTATGCCTAAAATGAAGTCGAATAGCGGCGCAAAAAAGCGATTTAAGAAGACCGGATCCGGTAAGATTAAACGTAAGAAAGCTTTTAAAAGCCATATTCTCACAAAAAAATCCAGCAAACGGAAAAACGAACTCGGTAAGTCTACATTAGTACACGACGCCGATGTAAGTCGGGTTAAAGACCTGATTCCATACAGCTGATAAATTAATTATTAATCTCAAAACGTTAATCAAATGCCACGTTCAAGAAATCTGGTGGCTTCCCGTCGCCGTCGCCGAAAGATATTAGATCAGGCGAAAGGCTATTGGGGCAGACGCAAAAACGTTTATACCGTCGCCAAAAATGCGGTCGAAAAAGGTCTTCAGTACCAATACCGCGACAGGAAAGTTCGTAAAAGAATGTTCCGCAGGCTATGGATTACTCGAATTAATGCTGCCTCACGACTAAACGGAACCACTTATGCCAAATTAATCCATGGCATGAAAGAAAACAACATAGAGCTGAATCGGAAAATGCTTGCAGAACTTGCAGTAAATGATCCGGAAACATTTTCAGCAATTGTGAAAGAAGCAGTTAAATAAATTTCTTACACATTTAAACCGGCAAATCATACATATGGTTTGTCGGTTTTTTTTTGTCATAATTCCGTATCCTTCACACTTGAATCAAAATGTTGGAGGCTTTGCGCTTTTCATTGAATACAATGCCCTTTTATAGCACTATCATTTTACCATGATTGATCAAATAGAGCTCATTAAAAAAGAAATAGAAGATTTCAATATCACATCAAAAGAGGAACTGGAAGCTTTCCGCCTCGAATTTTTGTCCCGCAATGGAAAGGTACAATCTATGTTCGGTTTGATGAGTACAGTTCCGAAGGAACAAAAATCGGAAATGGGCAAATTGATGAACGAAGTTAAGAATCTGGCTCAGAATATGTTTGATGATGCAAGTAAAAAACTGACCGCCAAAAAGAAACCTACATTTAACTCAAAAAATGACCTCAGTATACCGGTTGAACCAACATACACAGGCTCATTTCATCCGTTAACTCAAGCATTGGATGAAATCAAACAGATATTTCTCCGACTTGGTTTTAATATAGCCGATGGCCCGGAATTAGAAGATGACTTCCATAATTTTACAGCACTCAATTTTCCGGCAGATCACCCCGCCAGAGACATGCAGGATACATTCTTTGTCAAAAAATCAGACAAAACTACAGATGATGATTTGGTTTTAAGAACCCATACCTCACCTGTGCAAATTCGCCTGATGAAAGATCAAAAACCCCCGGTGAGATCCATCATGCCGGGACGCGTTTATAGAAACGAAGCGGTTACAGCTAAATCCTATTTTCAGTTTAATCAGGTTGAAGGTTTGTATGTAGATGAAAATGTAAACATGGGAGAACTAATCGAGACATTGGTAATGTTCTGTAAACTGATGTATGGAACCGATGTCAAATATAAGGTACGTCCATCCTTCTTCCCGTTTACTGAACCCAGTATTGAAATGGATGTTTGGTGGGAGAATGAAAAAGGTGGACAATGGCTTGAAATTTTAGGTGCCGGAATGGTAGATCCTAATGTTTTTGATGCTGTCGGAATCGATTCAGAAAAATACACTGGCTTTGCATTTGGAATGGGTGTTGACCGAATCGCTATGTTACGATACGGTATTGATGATATTCGCCTACTGTATGACAACGACATCCGATTTTTAAATCAATTTTAATCGAAATTAATCAAATATTCTGATCCCGCTATTTCCGAATAGATAGATGTAAAGTTTCAATCATGAAAATATCTTACAACTGGTTAAAAGATTATATAGACATCCCCTTAACACCGGAAGAGACCGCCGATAAATTGACTTTATTGGGACTTGAGGTTGAAGAGATTCAACAAATCGGTTCTGACTTCAACGGATTTGTAGTTGGCGAAGTGCTTGCTGTTAAATCACACCCAAACGCTGATAAACTGCAAATTTGTGATGTGAATATTGGAGACGAGTCGGTCCAGATCGTCTGTGGTGCAAAAAATGTCGCTGCCGGACAAAAAGTACCGGTCGCCACTGTAGGTTCTACCCTTCCAGTACCGATGAAAGATGGATCATTCCTGACCATCAAAAAAGCGAAGTTGCGTGGTGAGACCTCGAACGGAATGATCTGTTCCGAGGCTGAATTGGGAATTGGTGTTGATCATTCCGGAATAATGGTTCTGGATGAAAAATATTCTGCAGGACAAGCATTTTCTGAGGTTATCTCAAACAGTAAAGATTGGATCTTTGAAATTGGATTAACACCAAACAGGCCGGATGCATCTTGTCATATCGGCGTGGCACGAGATTTGTCAGCGGTTTTAGAAAACTCCTATTC
>JAGXIS010000162.1 GCA_024635465.1 Bacteroidota bacterium
CTGTATTCCTTACCTTATCTCTGATACACGTAATTCATGCGTTTATTCGATGAAAGGCAGCTAATATGGCTGTAAAAATTCAGAAAATATCATTATAACATATGAAAGGAATTGTCCTGGCCGGTGGTACCGGCTCTCGTCTATATCCGCTGACTAAAGTAACAAACAAACACTTGTTACCGGTTGGCAATAAACCCATGATATATTACCCCATTGAAAAATTGATCGGTGCCGGAATTGAGGAGATTCTGATTGTTACAGGGACCGACCACATGGGAGATGTAGTAAACCTGTTGGGTTCCGGAAAAGAATTTGGATGTCGTTTCACGTATAAAGTCCAGGATGAGGCCGGCGGTATTGCGCAAGCACTCGGGCTGGCAGAAAATTTTACAGGCAGCGATCCCATGACAGTCATACTGGGAGATAATATATTTGAAAACGATCTTAAAGAAGCAGTACAAAACTACTCGCGAGACGGCGCACAAATTTTGATCAAAGAAGTTGAAGATCCTGAGAGATTTGGCGTAGCTGAAATGGAGGGGGATCGAGTGATTGGCATCGAAGAAAAACCGAAAAAGGCAAAATCAAACTATGCTGTTACCGGCATTTATATGTTTGATTCCGATGTTTATGAACTCATCAAAAATTTAAAACCCTCAGGACGAGGAGAACTCGAAATTACCGATGTAAACAATCACTATATCAGTAAGGGGAAAATGAAATTTTCTATCCTGAACGGTTGGTGGACAGATGCCGGAACGCCCGAGTCTTATGTGATTGCCAATAATCTTGCATATAAATTAAAATCCTGAATGAAATACCTGATCACAGGTGCAAATGGCCAGCTTGGCCGTGAGTGGGTTCGATATTTGTCAGCAAAGAATGCGGATGTAACCGCAACTACTTCTGAACAGCTTGATATCACTGATTCTGACAGTGTGACAAAGGTAATTGATGAAGTCGCTCCCGATGTAGTTATCAACTGTGCGGCCTATACAAAAGTGGATTTGGCAGAATCTGATTTTGAGGGGGCACTAAGTGTGAATCGGGATGGAGTGAAAAATTTGATTAATGCCTGTGCGAATAGGGTTATTAAATTAGTTCATTTTAGTACGGATTATGTTTTTTCGGGGTCTGAAGAAGATCGTGATGTGTTTCCAACCGGATACCCGGAAGACGCCAAAACAGATCCAATAAACCGATATGGATATTCAAAACGTGCAGGCGAGATCGAGTTGGAAAAGAGCGATATCGATTGGCTACTGATTCGGGTATCCTGGTTGTGCGGTTCACAAGGATCCAATTTTGTGAATACGATGTTGAGATTAGGAAAAGAACACGGTGTGGTCTCTGTCGTTGAAGATCAAACAGGTAGCCCATCATACACTTTTGATGTAGTAGAGAAAACGGATCAGTTGCTAAAAAAAGATTTGAATGGAATTTATCATGTCAGTAGTAGCGGTGAAGTGAGTTGGGCTGATTTTGCAGAAGCGATATTTTTAGAAAAGGGTCAACAGACAACTTTAAATAGAATTACCACTGCACAATTTAAAACGATTGCAAAAAGGCCCTCATTTTCTCTATTGAATAAAGATAAAATGATAAAAAAGGGTCTCAAAGCTTTAGATTGGCATGAAGGGTTAAAAAGGTTGATGGTAGAGATGAAAAGCAGTTAAGAAAACGATAAACAGCAATGATGAAATTTAAAGAAACAACCCTAAAAGATGTCTGGCTGATAGAGCCAACTCTTCATGGAGATGAAAGAGGGCATTTTTTGGAAGTTTTCAGAGAAGAGTATTTTAGGGAACAAGGTGTAACCTGCACGTTTGTTCAGGACAATGTCTCAGTGTCTAAAAAAGGAACGTTAAGAGGTCTTCACTATCAATGTAATCCATATGCCCAGGCAAAACTGGTTATGGCAATTGAAGGTGAAATTTTAGATGTTGCTGTAGATCTGCGAAAAAATTCAGATACATTTGGGAAATATTTCAAAGCAAAGTTAAGCAGTAAAAATAGAACCATGATGTTGATTCCGGTCGGTTTTGCCCATGGATTTTCCGTTTTATCTGAAGAAGCAACGGTTTACTACAAATGCAGTCAGTATTACAATAAAGAGTCAGAACGCGGAATAAAGTGGAACGATCAGGAGATTGGTATCGATTGGGAGGTAAAAAATCCTATAGTCTCAGAAAAAGACAAAAAAAACATCAATTTTATGGATATTATTCCATCTGACCTATTTTAAAAACTATTTAATTCATCAAACAAGAGATATGAAAGTAATTGTTACAGGCGGTGCCGGATTTATTGGTTCTAATCTAATTTTACATTTGCATGATCATTATCCGGATTTTGAAATCCTAAATATCGATAAACTGACCTATGCTTCAGACCTGAACTACCTGAACCCGGTGAAAGATTCAAATCGATACACGTTTAAAAGACTCGATATTACAGACAGAGCCGGAATTAAGGATATTATCCAAAAATATGGTCCGGACGGTGTGATTCATTTGGCTGCAGAGTCTGACGTTGATAATTCGATCAAAGGACCCGAGCCCTTTATCTATTCAAATGTGGTAGGGACCTTCAATTTACTTGAAGAGTGCAGGCTCTACTGGGCAGAATCCAAAAAAAAACCGGTATTGGCGAATCGTTTTCTGCACATATCGACTGATGAAGTGTACGGATCGCTGGGCAAAACAGGATTTTTTACGGAGACCACACCCTATGCTCCCAATTCACCCTATTCAGCGTCTAAAGCGGGTAGTGATTTTCTAGTACGATCATACTTTCATACCTACGGAATGAATACAGTGATGACAAACTGTTCTAATAACTATGGTCCTCATCAACACGATGAAAAATTGATTCCAACGGTGATTCGGAAAGCTCTTGCAGGAGAGCCAATTCCCGTCTATGGTAAGGGTGATAACGTTCGCGACTGGCTATATGTTGAAGATCACTGCAAAGCATTGGCGACCGTTTTTATGGATGGAAAATCAGGAGAGCAGTATAATATAGGTGGCGATAATGAGTGGCAAAATATTGAAATTGTCAATTTGATCTGTGAAATTTTGAATGAAGAGAGTGGAAAAGGTCCTGAGGGTGATTATAAAAATCTGATCTCTTTTGTAACCGATCGGCCGGGGCATGATTTCAGATATGCTGTGGATGCATCAAAAATCAAAAATGAACTGAATTGGGCACCGTCCAAAGAGTTTAATGAAATGCTTCGAGATACAGTCACATGGTTTATGAAAAAGTATAATTCCTAATGATTTGTTGAGGGTTGAATATCAGTCAAACAAGTAACTAAAAGGGGTTCAAATGTTTAAAAAAATTCTATTCGTATTGTTAGGCGTTGTACTAACTCTTCTAACCATCATATTGGTAAACACTTTTCGTTTGGGCAATACTCAGATTGAGCCGGAAACGATCGCTGAAGTTGATTGGGACCGGAATGCAATGTTGGATCGCTTTTCAAGAGCCATCCAATACAAAACGATCTCCGGCGATGAAGATGATATGCGGGATACCACTGAATTCAATGCTTTTCTTGATTTTATCGAATGGGAATATCCATTGGTTCATGAAAGACTGGATAGAATCTATTTTAACGATTTCACACCTCTCTATTACTGGGAGGGTAGTGATCCGAGTTTGAATCCAATTCTTTTAATGGGCCATTATGATGTTGTTCCTGTAGACTCTACCGACATCGAAGGTTGGGAATACGGACCTTTTTCGGGACAAATTGCAGACGGATACCTTTGGGGACGGGGCACTTTGGATAATAAAAATAATGTAATGAGTCTGCTTGAGACGATGGAGTATTTGCTATCAGTGGATTATCAGCCAAGTAGAAGTTTTTATGTTTCATTTGGTCATGATGAAGAGATCGGTGGCGATGAGGGTGCCAGGGCAATATCACGTTATTTTCAAGACAATAATATTACACTTAACTATGTACTGGATGAAGGTGGAGCTGTAATTACAGACAATCCAATGATGGGCGAAAGAGTGGCAATGGTCGGTATTGCCGAAAAAGGATATTTATCACTTGAATTGACCGCTCGAACGAGAGGGGGACATTCATCATCACCCCCAAATGAGATGGCTATAGTTAAACTGAGTGATGCAATCTCGAAATTGGACAATAATCAATTTCCAGCTGCTATTGATGGAGCCACGGAAAGTATGTTTGAGGCTATAGCCAGTAAGTTGCCTTTCCATATCAGAATGGTTTATGGTAATCGTTGGGCTACCAATGGGCTCATGACCCGAATGATGGCCAACGACCCTAGTCTTGCACCCATGGTTCGTACAACAACTGCCCCTACCATTTTAAGAGCAGGCGTTAAAGACAATGTGCTTCCAAATGAAGCCCGAGGTGTAGTTAACTTCAGACTAATACCGGGAGAAACTTTTGATTCAGTAAAAGAGCATGTGATCAGCGTCATCGATGATGAAGATATCACAATAAGTGACTATGGTCCGATTCAGGTACCGCCATCGATGGTGTCGCCGGTAAACAGCCCGAACTACAGAGATTTACAGCAAGCCATTATGGATCAATTTCAGGATCTCTATGTGATGCCCTATTTGGTAACCGGAGCTACAGATTCCCGTTATTTTACAGGTATTACAGACCAGATCTATCGATTCAGTCCGGTTGAATTTAGCATGGATGATATGGGAATTATTCATGGTACCGGCGAAAAAATTTCAATCGAATCATATTTGGGTACCATTGACTTCTATGTGCATTTGATACAAAAGAGTACGGAATGATGGATGTTTGAGATCAGTTTAAAGAAGTAGTCAATTCAAACAGAAATGAAATAATCAGATTAAAATGAGTAAAAAGCAGTATTGGTTAATGAAATCTGAACCCGATGCCTACAGTATTGATGATCTAAAGAGAGATGGAAAAATTCACTGGAGCGGTGTTCGGAACTACGAAGCCAGAAACATTATGCGTGATAGGATGAGCGTCGGTGATCGTGCTTTTTTTTACCACTCCAATGTGAAACCACCCTCGATCGTAGGGGAGATGGAGGTTTGTAGCGAACCGTATCCTGATAAGTTTCAGTTTGATCCGGACAGTAAATATTTTGACGAAAAAAGCAGTGAGAGCAATCCTCGCTGGCAGTTAGTGGATGTTAAATTTATTCGCAAGTTTGAGAATCCGGTGACCCGGGACATGCTTAAAGAGGATGAGTCACTGCTTGAGATGCAGTTGTTCAAACGGAATCGTCTTTCGATTACAGAAGTAACAGAAGATGAGTATCGAAAAATCGTAAAGCTTGCTGATCGTTGATGCCCTTGTCGTTTGCTATCCTACCCCAAAGAGCTCCAATCTTTCTTTGAAATAGGGTTCAAATACAGATCGAAGGGTTTTGTACTTCGGATCTGATAGAGAGGGATCGTTTTGGATCAATTCCCAGGAATCATTTTTGGCCTGTTCCAGAATGAGTCTGTCTTCCACGATATCTGCAAACCTGAACTCGGGAAGTCCGCTCTGTTTTGTGCCTAAGAAATCACCGGGACCCCTTAATTTCAGATCGGCTTCAGCAATTTTGAAACCGTCGGTGGTCTCCACCAGTTTCTTTAATCTGAAAACCCCGGCTTTACTCAGTTGGGAGCCCGGCATTAGGATGCAATAACTCTGTTTGCTGCCCCTGCCGATTCTACCCCGCAGCTGATGAAGCTGAGAAAGACCAAATCTCTCTGCATGTTCGATGACCATAATAGATGCATTCGGAACATCGACTCCAACCTCAATAACCGTCGTAGACACCAGAATTTTAGACTTTCCTTCTGAAAATCGTTTCATGATCTGCTCTTTTTCCTCCGACTTCATTTTTCCGTGAAGAAGATCTATGTCAATAGATGGGAATTGCCTGCTTAATTTCTCAAATCCCATGGTCGCATCTTTTAAATCCATCGCTTCCGATTCTTCAATCAAGGGGAAAATAACATACACCTGATCTCCACTATTTACACTTTTCTCAATAAACTGATAGA
>JAGXIS010000163.1 GCA_024635465.1 Bacteroidota bacterium
CAGTGATGTTGAAGCAACGTTTAAATCCGTAGATGCATTGAATCCGGTATATTCAATTCGGGTATCACCTTCAATTAACACATCAAAGGGTGTATAGACTTGAAGCATATGGTTAAAATTGGACTCTAATCCGGCGGTTAAAGTTAAATCGGTTCGATCAGAAATCCGGTTGAAGGATTTGATGGACGTATCAAAATAGCGATATGAAGTGGTCACTTGTTCCTCATGTCCATTACTGGAGCGTAAGGTTGCCGATCCTGAAATCCAATTTCTATCACTCAAATTTGCAGTCGCAAAAAGATCCATCTCAGGTGAGATATTACTTCCAATACCTCCTCTAAAAAACGCATGCCGAGGAGTTGCATAACCGAGCGGATTGAATTCGGGTGCCTCCGGCCGGTCTAATGCCCCAACCGGCAGATTGGCTGCAACAGCATCATACGCTTCAATGAAGGGTAATCTGTTGGGATCGGTTTGAAACACTCTGGGTCGGGGATTGAATCCAAGAATCGGTTGTCTTCTTAAACCGGGGAACCGCGCCTGAAACTGACTACGGATCTCAATATCCTGGGGATCAATTTCAGGGAGCAGTGACTGCTCACTGTCAACCTGTACCGACTGCGCAGTCAGTGTGTTCACTCCGAAAAGTGTAACTAACCAAATGCAAGCTATGAGGGCAAATCGAATCATATTTCAAACAGTGTCAAAGATGATAGAACCATTTTAAGATACCACAAGTTTTATGAAAATTTAAGAATTTGCTTCGGCACTATTTTTCATAGTGACGATTTTATCCCACCATAAAGCAATAGGACCAATAATAAATACAGCGAGGATCGTAACGGCATGGATAACCGTCGCATAAGTTAAACCTTTTGCAAGGGGAACTTCATATAACATATGCAGACTTTGCTGGATCAATAAGTGATATGACCCAATTCCTGCCGGTGTTGGAATCGTTACACCTACGGATGAAACAACCGTTAATACAACGGCATCCCAAATATTCAGGCCAAAATCAGTTTGCAACTCCATCATGTAGAACGGAAGATAGATCATAAAAATATATCCCAACCACATACAACACGTTAAAAAAAGGAATAGCGGCCAATTCTTTACTTTTTTTAAAGATATCAGTCCTTCACTGAATGACCTTCCAAAGGTTATTATCTTTAATAAGAGTGGGTTTTGAATTTCTATATTGGTATCGATGTACAAAATAAGTTTGTAAAAAATCCAGATGAAGAATAAAAGTAAAAAAATCAAAAGCGGAATAAAGAGATAATAAGCTGATGACCATCCCTCTAAACCAAGCAGACTTTCCAATGTTCCTAAATCCGTAATCAACCAAAAAAGAGCAATCATCGCGATACATAGCATCGAAATCACGTCAAAAATCCGTTCTATAACAACAGTTCCAATGAGAATGCCGGATTCAAGCCCAGTCTTTTTAGAAACGTACACCGGCCGGGAGATTTCTCCAAGGCGTGGGATAATGTTATTGACAACATAACCAAGCATCACGCCCGCAAAAAGGGTACTCCGGTTAGTTTTTTGATATTCATCCGGAAGTAATAAACGCCATCTTTCGGCTCTCATAAAGTGGCTGAATACGAGAACTGCAATAAAAAAAGGGAGCCAATAATAATCTACCAATAGAATTTGCTGCCACAACTCATCCACATCAATACTCTTAAATGCAAACCATAAGAAAAGGAGTGCAGCGGCTACTGATAACGTGATGTTGAGTATCTTAATTCTCATTAGATATCGTGACGTAGATCAATCCATTCAGCATCTTCAGGATAGTTGAATTCAAAAAGTCCCTCTTCTTCATCGATAAAACGACCATTATTGAAAGTCGTTAACAGTTCATTGTCGACTTGATCTAAAGCTTCAATTCTAACCGGAACTCCTGAATTGTCGAGATAGATCGTGACGCTAATAAAAATAGAAAAGGGATCTTCCGATACCATACGGATCACAGTTTGACCGTTTTCAAGGGGTTGTTCGCTTACATTGAAACTCTCATCCACTCCTTGAAGCATTCTGGAAGGAGCAAAATCATCATCCTCTTCAATATATTCACTGATAATGACCCGATTTTTAGTTGAATCATAGACTCTGGATATGTCGTTGTCAACAAGCATAAAATTACTTCCACTGTTCATTTTATACTTGTCTTTTCCTACCCAGATCGTGCCGGTTGTGAGTTGCTGTTCTCCGGTAAATGTGTCGTTATATTCGTGAGTAAATTCAGCAAAAAATACTCTATTACTCTCAAATTGAGATTTTAAGAGATCAAATTGAGGGGTATCCGACTGCGCTGAAACAGCAGTTGGTTGAAATAAAAAGAGTAATAGCAGTATCAGCGGGTAACTGTTATAGATTGAGTTCTTCAAAAATATCATCCAATTCCTCTTCTTCTGTTATTTTTACATCACGCGCGGTACTTCCTTGAAACGGGCCAACAACACCTGCATTGTAGAGCTGGTCTATGATTCTGCCGGCTCTGTTATACCCGATTTTCAATTTCCGCTGTAACAGCGAGACAGATCCTTGTTGATGCAACACCACGATTTTGGCTGCGTCTTTAAAGAGATCATCGATATCATCCAGCGGATCCGGAATCCCGGACTCTTCACTTTCTACCACCGGCAGTGCAAAAGGTTTCTTGTAACCCGTTTGATTCCCAATGAATCCGGCTATTCTCTCCACTTCATCAGATGATACATAGGCATTTTGAATACGGATCATTCCCGCTCCGTTTGAGAAGAGCATATCACCCCGACCCACCAATTGATCCGCCCCTCCGGTATCAAGTATGGTCCTCGAATCTACTTTAGAAGCTACCTGATAGGCCATTCTGGCAGGGAAATTCGCTTTGATAGTACCCGTAATAACATTTACCGAAGGCCTCTGAGTTGCAACCACCAGATGAATTCCAATCGCTCTTGCAAGTTGTGCAATCCGTGCGATGGGTTCTTCTATCTGCTTGCCTGCTGTCATCATTAGATCAGCAAGTTCATCGATGACAACAACGATATAGGGCAAGTGTCTATGGCCCAATTCCTCATCCAGCTCTCCCTTGTCAAATTTTTCGTTATAAGATTTTATATCCCGAACCATAGCCATTTTTAGAAGGTCATAGCGATCATCCATCTCCATCGTAACACTTTGAAGAGTCTCAAGTGCGGCGGATGTATCCGTGATGATAGGCTCTTCGGAACCCGGTATAACGGCTAAAAAGTGGTTTTGAATGTGCCTGTAGAGCGATAGTTCGATCTTCTTTGGATCGATCAAAACAAATTTAATATCATCCGGATGACATTTATAGAGAAGGCAGGTTAAAACCGTATTAATACCCACTGATTTTCCGGATCCGGTAGCACCGGCTATAAGCAGATGGGGCATTCGGGTCAAGTCGATCATGAATACTTCATTTTCAATCGTCTTGCCCAATGCAACCGGAAGATCGTAATCAGTTTCGACAAATTTTTTGGTGTTAATCACTGACTTGATGTAGACCAACTCACGAGTTTTATTCGGCACTTCAATTCCAACAGCCGAACGTCCCGGTATAGGCGCGATGATTCTTAATCCATGTGCAGCAGTTGCCATTTTAAGGTCATTGGCATAGCTCTCAATTTTGCTGATTTTTACGTCAGGAGAGGGTTCAAGTTCATAGAGTGTAACGGTTGGACCTACAATGGCATTAATACTCAGAATATCAATTTTGTGCCTTCTAAGCTTCTCAAGAATGATTTTTTTGTTCAACTGGATCTCTTCCAGATCAACCTCATTTCCTTCATTGGGGGGTGAATCAAGTAGGTCAATGCCCGGAAATTTGTACTTGATAACCGGTATTTCTTTCGCTTTTACTTTATTGATATGATCTAATTCACGTTCACCGGCCTCTTCGTCACCCTTTCCGACAAACACAGAAATTTCTACATCATCTTCATCAGATTCACCTTCATCCTGAGAATTCGGTTTTTCCAAAATAGCTCTGGGCGGTTTTTTCTCGAGCTCTGCACTCTCTTTTTTCCTCTCAATCTCACGGATCTGATCCTCCTTTTGAGATCTTTCCAAGATGTCATCAATGGATTTCGAATTGTTATCAGAGGATATTTTTTGTGCAATTCCTGACTGTTCTTTTGTTGCTTGATCCGCGGCTTGGCGCTGTTTCAGAGCTTCATTACGCTCCGACTGTTTTTTAGATTCTTCCCGTTTTTCGTTCCTATCCTGAAACCAGGCTTTAATTCTGTCCATCGATTTCTGCAAATCACGATCAAGCAACAGAAGCAAGGAGACTAAGAGGAGTACAAATAGAATGATGATGGATCCAATCCCGGTTATATTTTGTAAGATACCGGCGATGTAGATACCCGAATTGCCACTCCAGGCCATGTCATAAGCTTCATATTCATTATAAAACCATCCCAACATTGTTGAAATGAGTATTAACATCCATATACCGTACGTTGTGGGCCATAGAAGTTTAGACAGATCTTTCAGTCGAAATATAAACCATCCAAAACTGAACAAGATGATCGGTATGATGATACTTACATAACCAAAAAGGACATGCACGAATAAGAATGAGATATAAGTTCCTACAACTCCTAGCCAGTTGTTTACTTGCAGTGCAATTCCCTGATCTACCCTGAAAAGAGAATCGAATGAGAGATTTTTAGCTTGTGGATAATCGCCCGGATCATACGAGGCGATGCTCAACAGTACGAGGATGGAGATCGCAATGATTAAAATCCCCGTAATTTCCATCTTTCGGGAGAAACTTATGCGACCGAGAAGTGGTATTGAGCTTTTTTTATTAGCCATTTTTGAGTGTGATCATTCCCTCATTTAAATAGGGTAAAACATCTGTAATATCGGTCTGACAGCAATATTCAATATCATCTGTACCAATCAAGGTTTTGAGTCTTTCAGCGTGATTACTCTGATGTATGATAGCCGCGATATTATCTTTATATGTATCATATAGCGTAAAAGCGACTCTTACACCATCCCTTGCTTTTTCCGGCAATTTACCATCAGATAGCTTATAGATGATATTTCCTGCCAATAAAATATCTTCAAAAGCCAAACGACCTTTCCATCCTGCACAGACCAAAACGATATCGGTATCCTGGGTTTTTAAAAATTCGACGACGGCAGATACATTTAAAAAAGCGGCAACACATACATTCGATGATCCAAAGGTTTTTTTAATCGCTTTGGTCCCGTTGGTAGTGTTAAAAATTAATTTCTTATTTGCGACAACTTCTTTTGTGTACTCAAAAGGCGAATTTCCAAGATCGTATCCATCAATCATAACTCCATCTTTTTCACCGCAGAGAAGATAATTTTCTGAATCTACATTCATTGCAATTTTACTGGCTTCGCCCATATCTGCAACGGGAATAATTGCATCTGCTCCATTCATTAATGCTGTTACAATTGATGAACTGGCACGCAGAACATCAATTACAACCGAAGTTTTCTCTCTTAACTCAATTTCCGTAAATGAGTTAAGTGAAAAAAAGACATCGATTTTTTCAAGATTTACCATATAAAATGACCAATTATTTTTTTAGAAATGGGGGCTTTACCACGATGGCTTCGGCTTTTTTATTTCTGATGTTAATGTAAATTTTCTCACCTTCAATTGCTTTCTCAACAGATAAATATCCCATTCCGATAGCTTTATTTAGTGTGATGGATTGTGTTCCACTCGTAACAAATCCTATTTCAGTACCCTGTTCATTTTCTATTGAATATCCGGATCTGGGAATACTTCTAGGCTCAGTGACCTCAAAACCTATGAGTTTTCGTTGAACCCCCTCGTCTTTCTGTTTCAACAGAGTATTTTTACCGATAAAGTCTTCCTTATCCAATTTGGTAAGCCATCCCATTCGTGCTTCCAGCGGTGTGGTTTCCCGGGTAATGTCATTACCGTAAAGTGCATAACCCATCTCAAGTCGGAGAGTGTCTCTGGCTCCTAAACCGACAGGTTGTAGGTTAAAATTCTTTCCTGCTTCGAAAAGACCTTTCCAAATTTTAAAAGGATCCGATTTAGTAAGATCAATATAGAGTTCAAATCCGGGTTCACCGGTATATCCCGTTGCGG
>JAGXIS010000164.1 GCA_024635465.1 Bacteroidota bacterium
ATGAGAGCCATTTCCGGACGTTTTTTCCGGTCGCGATCCCCTCCGCATCCAAAAAGGATGATCAGTTTATCACGCTTTGATTTGAGTTTTTTTAGCGTTGAAGCTACGTTTTCAAGTGCATCGGGTGTGTGAGCATAATCAACGAAAACAGTTGGTGCATCGGAAACAAAATCCGGATGGGTCACTTTTTCGAGTCGACCGGGAGCTCCGTAACACTCCCCAAGCACTTCGCTTACTTTCGCACCATCCAATCCGAGAGCCGTAGAAATTAATAAAGCCTGGACCACATTATAGGCATTAAAGTCTCCGGCCAATGGAGTATGAAGAGGTGTCTCATCAACCTTGATGACCATACCTTCGGGTGCTGAACTTAAAACTGATGCATTAATGAGACCTTTTCCATTGAAGCTGAAGGAGAGAACTTTAGCCGGTGTAGAATTGGTCATCCACTCACCCTTGGGATCGTCAACATTTGTAATAGCCCAACTTTTGTTGTCCAAAGAGTTAAAAAGCAGTTTTTTAGCTGAGGCATACTCTTCCATAGACTTATGATAGTCGAGGTGATCATGACTCAAATTTGTAAAAGCTGCAACAGCAAAAGAGAGGCAGGCGACTCTCTTTTGTCTAAGTGCGTGAGATGAGACTTCCATGACCAAATGTGTACTGCCTGCGTCAACGATCTGGCGCATGTCGTTTGCCAACTCTATGGGATCTGACGTAGTTAGCCTGCTTTGAAACCGTTTTTGATTGATTCGTTTCTCGACAGTTCCAAGCAGAGAGGCCTTATATCCCATTTTGGTGAGGATTTGCCACACCAAAGTAGCAACGGTTGTTTTACCGTTTGTCCCGGTAATTCCTGTTATGACCAAATTTTTGGCGGGGTTACCCACCATCCATTGTGCAAGGGGTCCTAACAATTTCCGGGTATTTTTAACAGTGATATGTAGAATATCACTATGTAGTTCGACATCTTTCTCAGTTATAATCACGGATGCTCCATTCGCAACAGCCTCCTGGATATGATTGTGACCATCCGATTTTAATCCTGAAATGGCAATAAAGATGTCATTGTTTTCAACGACTCTCGAATCTTGACATAGTTTTCCAAGGGTCTCCGGATTTGAGCCTTCCAGGGAGACCGGTTTACAGAATTCTATGAGTTGATCGATTGTCATGAATTTGCTGCTATTGATGAAGTTGAATTCATACTTCTGGCTCTACCCCTTACGGTGACGGTTCTGCCTTTTTGCATCAGCTCACCGGCTTTTGGGAATTGAGTATAAATTGTGCCTGAACCCACGGTTACAATGTGTAACCCTCTGCTCATAAGCAGATAAGTGGCTTGACGCATACTGGTATCTCTAAGATCAGGTATGCGGGCAAAACCATCCGGAATTGAATCCGTCGTACTGTTTGATAATCTGATTTCTAGAATTTCATTTCTTTCAAACTCACTTCCGGCGGCCGGTATTTGCTCCGCAACAATATTTCCCTTTCCGATAGCTCGATAGGGGATTTGTTGATTTTTCAATATCATTTCTGCGGTTGCAGTATCTAACCCATTCAATTTTGGAGCGACAATACTGTCTTGTTCGGCAATATGCCCATTCAGATTAGATCGGGGAATCGTATTTCCAAGTCCTGATACTCGATTTGCGACTTCTTTAAAAATCGAACCGGCAGTGAATCCACCGTAAATACTGGTTCTGGGTTCATCCAGTAGTACGTAAATGACGTATCTAGGGTTTTCAACCGGAAAAAATCCAACAAAACTGGCTCTGTATTGGGCTCTGTAACGTCCATCAATAAATTTTTGAGCCGTGCCTGTTTTTCCGGCAATTCGAAGTCCATCGATACTTGCCCATCCGGCTGTTCCGGAATCGGATACCACACTTTCAAAAATGGGTATTATTTTCTGGATTGTTTCTTCATCAGCAACCCTGCGAACTCTCTTTGGTTGTGTACTTTCAATGATATTGCCATATTCATCTCTGATCGACTCTACAACAAAAGGTTTCATCAGATGTCCGTTATTAGCGATTGCAGCATAAGCCATTGTGATTTGAAGGGGTGTAGCCTGTACTTCATAACCTATCGACATCCATGGGAGAGTTACTTTACTCCACTCGTACGGTCGTTGTAATCGTCCTTCTAATTCACCGGGCAGATCAATCTGTGTGGGTGACCCAAAACCCAGATTTCGGGCGTATTGGTAGTAGGTTTCGGGTTTGATTCGTTGTGCAATTTCAGATGTAGCTATGTTGGATGATTGAGCAATGACCTGTTTGAAATTGAGGGTTCCAAGAGGGTCGTGATCTCTCATGGTTTGACCGTGAATCTGAACTTGACCGTTGTCAGGAGTCACAAATAATGCATCAAACGAAACTAAATTTTGGTCTACAGCAGCAAGTGCAGTGGTTAGCTTAAATGTAGACCCCGGCTCAATAATATCAGAAACAGCAAAATTTCTTCGATTTTCATTCTCGATGGTGGCTGGTGAGTTTGGATTAAATGTAGGGTAGTTGGCCATCGCTTTTATCGCGCCGGTTTTCGGATCCATTACGATAATTGTGCCCTTTTTCGCCAGGTGTGTCTTTAATCCACTCTCAAGTTCTTCTTCGGCAATTGCCTGTATTTGGCTGTCGATGGTTGTGAATAAAGAGTACCCCTGCATAGGCAACTTTCTTGGAGCTCCTACATATGCAAAGATATTGTTAAATCTATCTTTACGAACTTGTTGAAGGCCATCTTCTCCCTTTAAAATGTCATTATATTTTTGCTCGAGCCCGGCCATGCCATTCATATCATGATTCATGAATCCGAGTAGATGGGATGCCAGAGTACCAAAATTGTAATTTCGTCGGAACTGTTCTTCCAGAATCAATCCTCTAATGTTCAATTCATTCAGATCTTCAAAGACCTGAACAGGAACACTTCTTTCGAGCACAATATATCGGGATCGATTGGGTGCATTTTGAATGCTGTTTTTGTAGTGTTGAACAGTTCTTCCCGTATGTCGGGCTATGGTTTGTGAAATTAGTTGTATCTGCTCATTTCTGTCGTTTAGTAATTGAGGGTCCAGAGCTACTTTATAAATGGTGAGATTTGTAGCCAATTGTGAGCCGTTTGAATCATATATATTACCGCGTTGAGCAGGAATGGGCAGAAAGTCTATGGCTTGAGAGTTCCAAAGTTCACGATATCCCTCACCCTCAATGAAGTTTACCCGCAAAATTTGAAGCATAATTCCAGCGGGGAGTAATAGCAGTAGTCCCAATAACAGAAACATTCGTCCCATTAAAGAGCTTCGTTCACTCATTCTTCCTCTTTTTGAATAATGATGACTTGATCTGCAGGGCCTGCATTCACAAAACCGATAAGTCTTGCCTGTTGATAGATCTCTTTGGGCCCGGTAAGCCTGTCGTATGTCAGTCTCTGTTGGTTGTACACTCTATGGACTCTGTTAAATTGATTTTCGAGTCGATTTACTTCAGCAAGTGCTTGTTGAGTGTCAAAAACATGACCAATGTAGAGAACCCCGCAAATTCCTATCAAAAAACTTGCGAGAACAACTTTCCAGGGGGTAAAAACCGGAAGTTTTCTTTTGTTTGGGGTACTATTGAGCCGTCTGCCATAATTTGAGGCAGCGCCGTCTGATTTAAATCCATTACCAAGGGGTACTCGTCTTCTTTTGTTGGAAGCTGCACCTTTAGATATACCGTTAAATGTTTTCTGTTCAGGAGTTTTTACAAACATCTATTAAACCTCCTCAATTTTTTCACCAACACGCAATTTTGCACTGCGTGAGGCGGGATTTGATTGAATTTCCTCATCCGAAGGAGTAATGATCTGTTTCGTAATTACATTTAGTGGCTTAAGTGGATTGCCATAAAAATCTTTCTCAATCTCACCATCAAAATTCCCGCTTTTAAGGAAGTTCTTAACGAGTCTGTCTTCTAAAGAGTGGTAGGAGATAGCAACGATGCGCCCTCCGGGTGCCAATAATTCTAAAGAGTCTTTTAACCCTCTTTTGAGCATCTCCATTTCACGATTCACCTCAATACGGATAGCCTGAAAAACTCTGGCAACAGATTTGATGATATGGGGCCCATAGAGAACATTTTCAATTGCTTTGCGAAGTTCCAATGTAGATTCAATTGGACGGTTATCGATTATTTCCTTTGCAATTTGTCTGCTCAGTCGCTCTTCACCATAGTGGAAAATAATATCCCTGAGTTTTTCATAATCGTAGCTGTTCACTATATCGTAAGCAGTAATTCCGCTCATTTCACTCATTCGCATGTCGAGCGGACCATCATTTTGAAAGCTAAAACCTCGTTCAGGCTCTTTGATTTGGTGAGTTGAAACTCCCAAATCAAAAAAGATTCCGGAAATATTTCCGTGATATTCAGTTGGTATGATGGTTGATAGATATCCAAAATTTCCGGTGATGGGTATGAATCTTGGGTCACCGCCTATTTTTTCTGCAGCGGCAACATGTGCTTCTTCATCCTGGTCTACACCCAGTAGCGTTGCACCATCACTGAGGGCTTTCAAAAAGGCAACAGTATGCCCGGCACCACCTAATGTGGCATCTATATAAATACCATTAGGGTCTTTAATCAGAAATTCAACCGAAGTGTCCAGCAATACCGGAGTATGTGGGAAAAATGCAGTCATAGTATCAATCTCCTTGCTCATATTCATCTCCCATTACTTGTTCAAATAGTTCCTGGTAATACTCCTGACTTAAATCGGAGTCGGCTTCATTTAGTTTATCCGGTGACCAAATCTCGATTCGGTCTCCACTTCCGATGAATATGGCTGCAGAATCGATGATTGAGTACTCCATGAGGTGAGCGGGGAGTGATAGTCGATTCTGTTTATCTAAAGAGAGGTCTTCAGCATATCTGAGGAAGTTTCTGATAACTGTACGTCCTTTTAAAGTAAAACTATTAATCTTCGAGAGTCTGTTTTCCACTTGCTCCCATCTGTCTTGGGGATAAAGATATAGGCAAGGCTCGAGTCCGCGAAGAATGGTGAATTTGTCTTGTGCCTCAGGGTTGACGAGTTTGCGTAGTTTTGCCGGGAAAGCAACACGGCCTTTATTATCTACACTGTGTTCATATTGCCCTTTGAAACTTGGCACGGGTTTTCTCTTTAAGTGATTGCTAAGCGGCGATTGCTATTCTTACCGCATGCCGAAAATAGAGAGTTCACCATCTTTCCCCACTATTCCCCACATCTGCCCACAATGTAGTTCAAAAAGTGCTACTATGTCAAGTAAAAAGTTTTTGGGTGGGAATCAGATATTCAAAGTAGAGAAACTATAAAGGTACTTTGACGATTTTTGGGTAATTTTCGTGGATCAAAAGTGCATTTGAGGACCCATAAAAGCAGATTTGCTTTAAAACTGGAGAAGAGAAGTTTTTTTAAAAATTATACTGTGTGGAAGAGAGTGGGAGATCCGGTCATGCAATCAAAAAGAAAGCCCCATAATATTATGGAGCAATCAATTTTAGCTTGGTTTTCTAACTTATACTTAGAAGATCCGCCAGAACACCGGCTGCCGTTACTTCTTTTCCTGCACCGGGTCCTTGTATAATTAAAGGTTGATCGTTATATCTTCGTGATCGAATAGAGATCAGGTTTGTGGTGCCTTTAAGCTGCCCCAATGCAGATGAAATGGGGACAGCCTGAATTCCAATTTCAACTTTGCCTTTATAATAGCGTCCTATATATCGCAATGTTCGATTTTCAAGTCTTGCCTCTTCACATTTACGATTCCATTCATCATCAAACTCATTGACTCTCTCTAGAAATGTAGTAGAATCCACATCCTGGAGTTCTTTTGGGATGAGTGACTCAACCTCTAAATGATCCCGCTCAATTTTGTGACCGCAAATACGGGCTAAGATCATAAACTTTCTTGCGACGTCTTCCCCTGAAAGATCATCCCGGGGATCGGGTTCCGCATATCCAAGTCGCCGCGCTTTGATGATGGTCTCGCTAAACGTGCCACCCTTATCCAACTCGGAGAAGAGGTAGGTCATTGTTCCTGAAAGTACACCACTTAGTTCAATAATTTCATCCCCTGTGTGGATAAGACTTTTAATGGAGTTAATTATGGGCAGACCCGCTCCAACATTGGTTTCATATAGAAATTCAACACCGTTCTCAGCAGCAATATGGTGCAGGTTATCAAACTGATCTTGTTTTTGAGTATTCGCAAGTTTACTGGGTGTCACCACATGAATATGATTCTTAAGGAGTCTTGGATAGAGTTCTGCGACCTCTAAGCTACCCGTGGTATCCACAAATACAACACTTCCTTTTTCATATGATATTAACTTCTGAATTACACTTGCCCAATCCATCTCAGGAGCACGCAGAAGATCTCTGAGTGAATAATTTCCCTGTACTCTATCGTACCATAAAAGATGATTGCTGTTACATACTCCTAATACACGCAACGATTTTTCAGTTCCATATCTGGAGACTTGTTTCAATAAGGTATTACCAACTGCACCGACACCGGCTATAAACAATTTCTTTACTTTCGGTGACTTC
>JAGXIS010000165.1 GCA_024635465.1 Bacteroidota bacterium
ATCATGGAGTAAGATTTAAAGCCGCTGATCTCCTGAATGAAATGGGGTCTAAAAACAAAACCTTTTATTAAACCTATTTGTTTGATTCAAACCCTGCACTTACCAAATCTTCATATCCGCCAACATTAAAAACACTCTCAAACCCTTCTTTATCCAAAATTTGGGCAGCTTTTCCACTTCGGTTTCCGCTTCTGCAGTATAAATAGTAGGTTTTATTTTTATCCAGTGATTTAACACTCTCCTGAAAATCACCGTTTAGATAATCAATCTGATCATCAGTAAGCTTCAGATGACCTGCATCATACTCCTCTTTTGTACGGACATCAATGATGACACCTCTCTCCTTGTCTAATTTCTCTTTAAACTCCGCTGTACTGATGTCAAGATTCTTGGATTTGAACATAGTGTTTATTCGATTTTTGAGTTGTAGAATTATTTTGATAAATCCCATAAAAATATCTTTCAGGTCAATGATTTATCAGAAGAATGTAAAGTAAAAAAACAGCACAGACACTAACAAAAATATGAGTGTCATGCCGCCACCCGCTTTAAAGTAATCAATTGTTTTGTATCCTCCTGCTGTCATCATTAAAGCATTCACTTGATGTGTAGGGAGAATGAATGAATTTCCGGCATTCACTGCTGCAAGTAATACCAGCGGTCTTGGATCTACACCGGCAAGCAGACCAATACTCACAACCAAAGGTGCTAAGACTACAACTGCTCCAACATTCGACATCACCAGTGAAAAAACAGTGGAAAGTATGGCGACTGAAAAAAGGAGAATTAGCAGATGACTTCCTTCCACAACACTCATCACACCTCCTGCCAAAAATTCGGCGGTGCCACTATTTTGCATGGCAATTCCGAGTGGGATTAAACCAACCAATAAAAATACCACTTTCCATTCTATGGCATTATAGGCGTCCTGAATGGTCATTACATTTAACAGAACCATGACTATTGCACCGGTTAAAAATGAGATGGATATTGAAAATCCGCTCATCGCTAATACAATCGCTAAAAGGAAACTGCCTGACGCTTGCCATGTTTTAGAAGGGTCTTTTGATTCCACTGAAAAAGGAGTGGCCACGACAAATGGATCTGTACTCTGTAGATTTTTTATATAATTCCATGTTCCATAGATGATAAAAGTATCTCCTGCATTAATGATATAGTCCGAAAAATCACCCCTTACACGTTCTCCCTTACTGAAAAGCATGATGGGTTCGACAGAAAACTTTTTACGCATGGAGAACTCTCTGATACTATGACCCACTAACTCTGATCTTGGAGGTACAATAACTTCAACAAAACCGGATTCATCCGGATCGCTCATATTTTCAAAAAGAGTAATATTTGTTACTGCTTCCAGCTTGTAGTTTTCTGCATACCTCTGTATACGTTCATCATCGCCATAGAGTGCCATAGTATGCCCGGCAATCAGCTTCGTTTCTCTCCAAGGAGCGTAATTCACACTTTTTCCTACAGAAAGGGCTAATATATTGACTTCATAATTGTTCCAGATTCCTGATTCTTCAATATTTTTGCCAACTAAACTACACCCGGTCGGAATCTTAAAGTATTGAATCTCTTTTTTGAGATTGAATGCTTTCATCACTTTCTCTTGTTCGGTAGTATCTGAAGTATTCGAATCAGAAGCTTTAGGTAGAAAGAATTTTCCAAAAAAGATAAAAAAGAGGATTGCGGAGAGTAGCAGTGCAACTCCTACCGGTGTTACAGCGAACAGACCATAAGGTTCAAGGTCTGCAGCTTCAAGAAGGTCGTTCGTTAAGATCAGGTGACCGGATCCAACCATTGTCAGTGTGCCACCGATAATAGCCATAAATCCTATCGGCATAATCATCTCTGAAACCGATACTTTAATTCTTCGGGATATATCAATGATACTGGGAAGAAAAAGTGCCGCTGCTCCAATATTTTGGATAACGCCGGACAATGTGCCAACAGATAGCGAAAGAGAACCTAAGACTGTCCTTTTTTCCGAACCTACACGTTTAAGAAGCCACTTAGAAAATCGCGACATCATCCCGGTTTTAGCTACACCTTCGCCCAGGATCATAACGGCAATCATGGCTACAACTGCGTTACTCGAAAAACCGGATAAAGCCTCACTGCTGTTTAAAATACCACTCCAGCTGAGTGCAAGCATCGTTATTATAGCTGTTACATCAATGCGAATTTTCTCCGTAACTAGCATGATAATTGTAAAAGCCATAATGGCCAGTACGATCGCTATTTGTGGTTCCATATTTCTTTGATCGGCTTTATTTGAATGGCAAACATTAGATCAGTTCTTGATAAGTTCTGATACTCTCTTTTGCATTCGATGAATGATTTCATCAGTTGTTTAAAAACACTTTTTCTTAAAAAAGGCGGTAATGCTCACATTACCGCCTTATTCTCTTTATCCTGAGACTGTTTCTTTATATTTGTCTATTTCATCATCAATTACGGTAACATTAAATCCATTTCTCTTCAGAAGTGCTGCTGCCACTGCAGATCTACCCCCTGCTTGACAATGGACGTAATGCTTATGATCCCGGGATAATTTCTCTATATTTGGCAGTAATCTCGTATGTGCAATATTGATGGATCCATCGATATTGAATTCACTGTATTCTGACTGTTTCCGCACATCCAGTAAAACATCATCCTCATCCATGATATCAATATCCGAGAACTTTATATCTTCAAGTGTCTCTATGTCCCCTTCTTGATTTTTATAGTTCTGAAAATCTTTTAAGGTCACATAACCTACTACGTTATCCAACCCGATACGATAAAGATCCAAAATCGCTTCCTCTACTTGGTATTCATCGACCAAGAGAATGATTTTTTCTTCTTCGGTTATGTATGATCCGGCAACCGTATTAAACTGTTTGTTTAAGGGTGAAAGAAGAGAGCCGGGTACATGACCTTCATAAAATTCAGATCTTTCACGTGTATCCAACAATACGGTATCCTTCTTGCCTGCAACTTCTTTCATCTCTTTGATCGTCAAACGGCGTGCTTTTGGAGGGCCTCCAATAACTGCCGGACCCATCTTATTATCTCTCTTCATCCTTGCAAAATAGAGAGGAGGTTCGGGTTGACCATCCAGTATAAATTTCACAAAATTATCTTCTGTCGTGGCAGCTTTTAGTGAATTATTATACTTCAGTTCATATCCTACTGTTGTCTTCGGAATTGCACCCAATGCCTTTCCGCATGCACTTCCCGCACCGTGGCCGGGCCATACCTGTACATATTCCGGTACATTCTTGAAGGTCTCTACTGTATTGAACAGTGTTCTGGCTGAAGGCTCCATTACATTTTTCTGTCCTGCTGCTGATTCTAACAGATCCGGGCGGCCTACATCACCTACAAAAACAAAATCACCGGTAGCCACACCTAATGGTTCATTTGCTGTGGCGCCATCTGTAATAAAATAGCTAAGGTGCTCGGGTGTATGTCCGGGCGTGTGCCAGGCTTTAATGGTGATATTACCAATTTTAAATTCATCACCATCGGTCATCAGCTCAAAATTATAATCACTGTTTTTTAACCACTCATATTTCCAGTCTTTATCTCCTTCATCAGAAGCATATACTTTTACTCCTCTCTCAGCAAATTCACGCAATCCTGAAATATAATCTGCGTGAATGTGTGTATCAGCCGCAGCTGTAATAGTAAGATTCTCTTTGGCGGCTGCATCAATATATTGATCGATATCTCTCATTGGATCAATGATGACTGCAGTTCCATTGGCTTGACACCCAATTAAGTATGCATATTGGGCTAATTTTTCGTCAAAAAATTGTTTGAAATACATATTGTTCTCCTTTATCTGTTATTAATGATTTTCTTAGTGGGGTAATTTATCCTTAATGACCCCATAGGTGTATGTACCGGCTATTCCGGCTAAAATTGGTATGATCATCACAGTGATTCCACTACCAAGCAGTGCAAACATAGGTCCGGGGCACGCTCCCAATAGCGCCCATCCCAATCCAAAAAATGTACCTCCTACAATGTATCGGGTTACCTGAGTTGAATCTTTTGGTGGTATCGAAATTGGATTTCCTTCCAGGTCTTTTACTTTAAATCGCTTTATGATCTGAATGGATATCATTCCAACCATGATTGCAAGACCAATGATCCCATACATATGGATAGAATCAAAACGAAACATTTCCTGTATGCGAAACCATGATACTACTTCTGTTTTCATCAGTACAAATCCGAATAGGGTACCAATGGACAAATATTTTAAATACTCTGAAAATTTCATACTCTTTTTGCTCTCTTAATTATGTTAGAATGATTGGGTAGATCAAATAGGTCATGATCAATCCTCCGATGAAGAAACCAATAACGGCCAGGTATGAAGCTAACTGCAAATTGGATGTCCCCGAGATGGCATGTCCCGATGTACAACCACCGGCATAACGTGCTCCAAAACCGACCAAAAATCCTCCCAAAACCAATACTATGATGCCGGTTACAGAGCCTAAAGAACTCCAAGAAAAAAGTTCATTGGGCACATAACCATTAAAATCCGTAATTCCCAGACCTTGTAGATCTGTAATGGTTGATTGTGCAAGTGCGATAGGTTCCGGATTGGTAAAGACATATCCACCCAGAAATCCACCCACAACAGAACCTGTTAAAAAAGTGAGATTCCATCTCCCAATTTCTATCCAGTCGTAATTAAAAAATTCAACATTGCCGAAATTGCATGCTGCACAAGCATGACGAAGATTTGATGACACTCCAAACACTTTTCCACCCACTAGCAGTAGCAAGGGAACTGTTAATCCGATAATAGGGCCTCCTATGTACCAAGGCCATGGTTGCGATAAAAATTCAATCATCTTTTTGTTTATTTATTTATTGTTTCTGACCTAAGATAAAATAAATGTATCTACTTGTCAATACAAGTTAAATTCTCTTTTCTTTTTGGTAAGGAGCAGGTTGATATTAAGTGTTCTATATCCAGTCACTTATATCTTTCTAATAATTTAATGGATCTCTTCATACCGCACCGGTATTGTTCAAATAACATGTAAATACAAGTATTGATACTCGTCAAGGTTTTAATTATAATTAATGTATATAATTTAGTTGAAAATCATGTTAAAAGAAGGAATACCGCGCCATACGCAAATCTCTCAGTGGCTCAGAACTGAAATAGAAGAGGGTACCTTTAAGCCGGATGATAAATTACCTTCCGAAAATGAGTTGGCTTCAAAATTTGATGTTAGCAGAGTAACGGTTCGACGCGCCCTTCAATCCCTTGAAAGTGCCTCCATTATCTACAGGTGTCAGGGTTTGGGGTCTTTTGTAAGTGAAGACAGAGCGGCTCACAATCTTGTAAAACTGACGGATTTTAACGAGGACATGTCCAACGCCGGACTCACCCCCTCTTCTATTGTAAGAAAATTTCAGACTGTTTCTGTACCCACCTGGCTAGCAGAGCAATTACAGATCGACGAATCTTCCAAAGTCCTTCAAATCGATCGTTTGAGATTGGGCGACGGTGAACCCATTGCATTTGACGCTACCTGGTTACCTGTCAGATACGGACAATTACTCAACGAAAAGGATCTGTCGAACTCAACAATTTACGACATCCTCGAAAAACAGTATGACATTCCTATACTTAAAGGATCTTACCGAATGTCTGCCGTTATTGCCGACGAAAATCTCTCAAATGAATTAAAAGTAGACCTCCATTCACCGCTTTTTCTCATCGACAGACTTACTTTCACAATCGGCGGTAAACCACTCTACTATCAAAAAAGATATTATAGAAATGATAAGGTTATCTATGAAATGACCTTAGAACGCTCTAATGACGACAAAAGTGGTACCCATGAACTACCCCTCAAAGAATTTTCACCTATTTTTAAATTGTAATTGGTACCTGTCCACTCTATTTGCCATTCGGACTATCCACGAAAAAAGCCTAAGCATTGCTCTTTACGATTAGTGACAGAATCAATTCTGATTCTGTCTATTTTTAAATGGCTCAATATGCTGTAATAATTGTTCTCGGATGTAGAATACGCTATATTTATAAGCTGAAATCTTCAACTACTTAATGAACAATTATGATTTTTCTTACAACATATTTTATGATGACTCCACCCAATGGAGATGCCGGCGGCAGTGGTATGATTAACCTCATTTTTCTGGGTGCCATCTTTTTTGTTTTCTACTTCTTTATTATCCGCCCTCAAAGTAAACGTCAAAAAGAGATTCAGAACAAAGTAAGTGAATTGAAGAAGGGAGATAAAGTAGTTACCGGAGGAGGTATGATCGGAATAGTGAATTCTATTGATGATGAAACCGTTCTATTAGAGATTGATAGTGGAGTAAAAGCAAGATTTCAAAAAAGCTCCATTACAGATGTAAATCCCGGAAAAAATAAATAAATCACCGGTTATTGAACTTCTAGAAGAGCAGTTCCTCAGATATTTTAATCATGTCCAATTTAACCTTTAATACAATACCTGAAGCGATAGAGGATATTGCTGCCGGAAAAATGATCATCGTAGTTGATGATGAAGACCGGGAAAATGAAGGTGATTTCCTGATGGCTGCCGAAAAGGTGACCTCAGAAGCGATTAACATGATGGTAAAATATGGGCGTGGATTGGTTTGTGTTCCGATTACAAATGAACGCGCCGCTGAATTGAATCTGGACTATATGGTCACAGATGGAGCCGACCCTGATGAAGCCGCTTTTACCATTTCTGTTGATCACAAAAAATTGACAACCACAGGTATATCTGCGCCGGATCGAGCCAATACTATCAGAGAGCTGATTAATGAGAATGCCAAACCCACAGATTTCAGGCGACCGGGACATGTATTTCCACTTACCGGTGTTGATGGTGGTGTTCTTCGTAGGGCAGGACATACAGAGGCCGCAATTGATCTGGCTCGACTAGCAGGCTGCTCCCCCGCCGGAATTATTTGTGAAATTATGCATGATGACGGGGAGATGTCACGACTTCCTGATCTTATCAAACTTGCCAAACGATTTGATTTAAAACTGATCACCATCAAAGATCTGATCGCTTACAGAATGGAGCATGAATCACTGGTTAAAAATGTGATGTCTGTAGATATGCCAACCATTTATGGTGATTTTAAGCTTCATGTATTTGAAGAAAGATTAACCGGAGAGCACCATTTGGCATTCGCAAAAGGAGAGTGGAGTGAGACGGACACTGTATTGGTGCGGGTCCACTCTTCAAACCCACTCGCTGATATTTTCGGGAGTCAACGCAGCGATAAAACCGGACTACTTCAACAAAGTTTAAAATTGGTTGAAAAATCCTCAAAGGGTGTGGTTTTATATATGGACCAAATGAGTCGCGAGTACAATATCATGGATCAGCTTACAGCGATAAAACTTCAAGATGATGGACTCACCAAAAATGAGATCCGCATGAAGCTGGGTTCAAAAATGGACTCCAGGGATTATGGCGTTGGAGCTCAAATTTTACGCGCACTCGGTATTCGTAAGCTAAAATTACTCACCAATAATCCTGTTAAGAGAGTGGGATTGAATAGTTTTGGACTTGAAATGACAGAAGAAGTGCCAATCCCTATCGATCATTTGGATTTAGATTTGACGGAAGAAAAGTTTGATACTCCTGTGCAAAAAGATGGTTTCCTTAAACGACTCCTTTTAGAGTAATTTTATTTCAGAATCCGGCAGGATCGTTTTGATCTTTTGGATCCCCTGAATCGGATTCAGAATTTTCCTCATCTGTACGTCCCTCTCCTGTACTTTCACTCTTGAAAACTGCTTCAGATTCAATATTTTCGTCCTCATGAACTTCTTCTTCCAAAGGCATAATCCGCTTATGAAAGAGTAGAAGGATGATAATTGAGGTACTGATAGCGATGTCTGCGACATTAAATATGTATGGAAATACAGAGAAATCGCCAATTTTCAGATAGAAATGTATAAAATCTACAACGTGTCCATCCAATATACCGCCATAGCCGCCCACGATTCCCATATATAACCGATCTGCAATATTCCCTAAAGCACCGCCTACAACCATCCCCATACATATCAAATAAACATATCCTGCCTTATTGAGAGTAAGAAGGAGGTATGTTGTTATCCCAATCGTTGCAATGATCGCGATGATGCTGATTGTTTGAGTGGACAGCCAATCCATACCGAGGGCCATTCCCGGATTTTTTGTAAAATTGAATGCAAGCCATCCGTCAATCAGATCAAGCCGATGCAGTGTCATATTCGTGCGGATCACATATTTCGATATCTGATCTAAAACAAGAACAACAATCACCGGCACTAAGAAAACGAGAATTTTTTTAGCTCTAATAGACAAATTAATTCCTATTAACGACGTTTTAATTTTGCTTCTATACTCAACTGAGTATGCGGAACAGCCTCAAGACGTCCTTTTGCAATTTTTTTACCGGTAACTTTACAGACACCATAGGTTTTGTTCTCAATACGTTTCAAAGCATCCTCAAGGTATCTGACAAACTTTTTCGTACGGTTAAACAACATGTATGTTTTCTCTCGTTCCTGAGCATCCGTACCGGCGTCAGCCATATGAAATGAATAGGCAGATTCATCAGAGGCATTTTCCATACTTTCCCTCAACAAATTCTGAAGTGTATTGAGCTCCTGTTCTGCCTCATCTCGCTTTTTCAAGATGATTTTTTTGAAGTATTCGAGCTCTTCATCACTGTAAGGAGTAACTCTGTCTTCTTTATTTGTATCTTTTCCCGGTGCCATATCCTGATGATTAATTGTTAATATTTCTTCGAATCGAAATTTCAGTCTCCATCCCATCAATCTCCCAGACTTTGACAAAGTCTGACACATTCAATAAACTGGTTTCTATCTCTTCCGCTAGTGTTTCAGTCTTAATGCTCTTCTTTGCTTTTTCTACCGCTTCAACCAACTTTTCACTACCGGAAAATCCGATGGTGATTCTGTCCGTAACCTCAAAATCAGCTTCTTTTCGCATGTTTTGTATGCGATTCACAAACTCGCGAGAAAGTCCTTCTCGAATAAGTTCCGGCGTAAGTTCTGTATCAACTGCAACAGTAATGCCTCTTTCAGTTTCTACAGACCATCCTTCCAATCCGGTTCGTTGAATTTCCAACTCCTTGGATGAAATTCTGATTGACTCACCATCTTCCAAAGTGAATTCAAGACTTCCTTTTTCCTCAAATTCACTAATCTCTTCTGTGCTCAGATTATTAATCTTAGCCGTAACGTCTTTCATCTTGTTACCAAGCCGTTTCCCTAATATAGGAAAATTTGGCTTCGCTGACTTACTTACAATATCGGAATCATCTTTTACATAAAGAATTTTTTTAACGTTTACTTCATCCAAAATAATATCCTTAACGGCATCAACCATCGCC
>JAGXIS010000166.1 GCA_024635465.1 Bacteroidota bacterium
AGTGTAGAACCGGGTCTGCACGTAGGACTGGCAGAAGCAACACGAGTTGATTCACTGGTACTGCGTTGGCCAGACGGGCGTACCACTCGCGTTAGAGATCTGGATGTTCCGGCCCGAATCATTTTGGATCAGTCACAGGCAGAAACACAACCGGCACCATCAGCAAGTCCGGCAACGATTGCGGGTGATATTTCGAATGTTGAGACCGGCAGGCCGCAAAGGGAGGAAAAACTCTTGGTAGAAACCAGGATTGCTGGTCTTTCCGGGTGGAAGCATATAGGTTATGAATACAACGATTTTAGCCGGGAGCGACTTCTGATGGAAATGAGATCCTAAGAAGGTCCGGCTCTTTGCAGCGGGGATGTAAACGGAGACGGATTAGAGGATATTTACACCGGTGGAGCGCGTGATCAGGCAGGTACGCTTTGGATACAACAACTCAATGGAGGGTTTAATCCTCATCAACAAGAGTTGTTTGATGGGGATGCTATCAGCGAAGATGTAGACGGCCAATTTTTTGATGCGACCGGAAATGGTGTAGATGATTTGTATGTGGTAAGTGGAGGTAACTCATTTTCATCGAGTTCATCAGCTTTAATCGACAGGTTCTATCTGAATGATGGAAACGCACGAATGAGTAAGACAGATCAGATGTTACCCAGCTGGAATGGATTTCATTCCGGATCGGTCGTAGCTCCGCACGATTTTACCGGTGATGGAAATCAGGACCTATTTGTGGGTACTCGTTTGCGACCCTTTGGCGTGGGACTACCTGTAGAGGGTTATCTGCTTGCCGGTGATGGTCAGGGTGGATTTGAAGAAGTAACCTCTCAGTGGTTTCCGGGTATGGAAGGCATTGGCATGATCACCGATGCGCTTTGGGCGGATTTGACCGAAGATGGGATCAATGAACTGGTAGTGGTTGGAGAATGGATGCCTATCCGTGTATTTACTAATCGTGGTGATCACTTTGAAGAGATTACTGACGAATTGGGATTGAGTCATACCACAGGATGGTGGAATGCCATTGCATCTGGAGATTTGAATGGGGATGGCCGTATCGATTTGATAGGAGCCAATCATGGACATAATTCTATGTTCCGGGCAACAATAGAGGCACCTGTGAAAATATGGGTGGGTGATTTTTCTCGAAATGGGATGACCGAACAGATACTGAGTTATCCAAAGGATGGAGGATACTATCCTGTTGCCCTGCGACATGATCTGATCGAGGAAATTCCGCGGTTGAGAGAGAAATATCCGGATTATGCAAGTTACGCCGGACAGAGTGTGGATCAGATTTTTAGTGAAGAAGAACTTTCTAATGCTTTGGAACTGAGTGCAGAGATGCTGAGCAGTGTAGTTGTATGGAATCTGGAGGAGGGGATGCATGTGGAGGAACTACCACCGCGAGCACAATTGGCGCCAATGTATGGAATTGCATTGCAGGATTTAAATGGAGATGGACTGCCTGAGGTGATCATGGGTGGGAATCTATATGACGTAAAACCCCAGTCAGGTCCTTACGATGCAAGTCGGGGATTGGTCTTAACTTATCATGATGGAGGACTTCATAATCTATCTCCAGCGCAAAGTGGACTCAATATTCCGGGGGAAATAAGAAAGATTCTATCCATATCCAATGAAAATGATGACAGTAAATTACTATTCGTAAGATATGATCAAAGTCCTGTCATCTTAAAGTCCATAACTGACTACTAATGATTATTTATCTATTTGACATTTAGATTAGATTTAGGTTATTTCAGAAATGAAAACGATTTCAACTAACCTAGATCAACCAAATATGTACTATAGAATTTCACTCCTTTCCTTATTATTTCTCATTTTTAACAGTATTAATTTATCGGCTCAAATTAATACATCAAACGATACACCACTTCGAGTAATAGCCATTTTTGCACATCCTGATGATGCAGATTTTAAAATGGGTGGAACAGCAGCTATGATGGCAGAAATGGGTCATGAAGTTAAGTTCCTATCATTGACAAATGGAAATGCAGGTCATCATGAAAAAGGTGGTGGGGTTCTAGCAAATATACGAAGAGAGGAGGCAAAAGAAGCAGCCAGAAGACTTGGGATTGTAGAGTATGAAGTGCTTGATAATAATGATTCTGAACTTATGCCTGAATTGCATATTCGAAAAGATGTTATCAGGGCCATTCGGGAATGGAATGCAGATGTTGTTCTTGGATTACGACCTAATGATTACCACCCGGATCATAGAAATGCCGGAAAACTGGTAATAGATGCTTCCTACATGGTTATTGTACCCAATGTAGCTCCTGATGTGGCTCCGGTTAGAAATAACCCTGTATTTTTATACATGCAAGATGGTTTTAGTAAACCCAACCCTTTTAGCCATGATATCGTCGTTGGGATTGATGAAGTAATTGATACCAAAATTAGGGGATTAGATGCTCACGTATCACAAATCTACGAGTGGGGTCCATGGACCGGTGGTAGGTTAGATGAGGTACCGGAAGGCGAAGAAGAAAGATTGGAATGGTTGAGTGAAAGTATGTTCAGTAGAGGTGTATCAGAAGCACAGATGGAAGGCTTGAAAAAATGGTATGGTGAGGAAGAAGCTGCACAATTTAGATTTGCTGAGTCATTTGAGATTGCTGAATATGGCCATTATCCGAGCGACGAAGAGATCAGAATGATTTTCCCCATGCTGGGACAATAAGCGACGATTATAAAGTTTCTTAATTAGTATAAATAATACGTTGATGATGAAAATCTATTTCACACTTTTGTTCACTTTTTGTGCTTCTATATTTCTATGGTTTAGTTATGGAACAACCGATTTGACTGAAGTTGAAATAGATGAATCTCTCCCAAATATCATCATTTTTGTTGCTGATGATGCAAGTTGGAGAGATTCCGGTGCTTATGGAAATGATGTAATTAAAACTCCCAATATCGATCTTCTCGCAGATGGAGGTTTGTTATTTGAAAATGCTTTTCTCACAACACCACAGTGTAGTCCTTCTAGAATCTCTATTTTAACAGGATTACATCCGCATGCAACAGGCGCTGAAGATTTACATATGCCTTTACCGGATGAAATGACAATTTTACCCGGTTACTTATCAGAGAAAAATTACTTTAATGGTCACATGCAAAAGACGCATTATGGTCCAAATGCAGATAATCAATTTGATTGGTACAGCCCGGATTTATCGGAAGATTTTCCCGCATTTTTAGATGAAGCCGGTGAATCTCCGTTCTTTTTATGGGTCGGTTTTACTGATCCTCACAGAACCTATGGAACAGCACCGGAAGTAAATGATCCAGCTGATGTCATTGTACCACCTCATTATGTAGATGATGAAGCGACCAGAATCGATATTGCCCAATATTATGATGAAATATCAAGAATGGATGGACAGATTGGTTCATTTATAGAAGAACTCAATAATAGAGGTTTAAAAGAAAATACGCTCATTATTTATATTAGTGACAATGGAGCTCCTTTCCCTAGAGAAAAGGGAACTCTGTATGATTCGGGTACTAAAACTCCTCTCATTTTCTACTGGCCCGGACATATTGATGCAGGTTTACAATATGATGGCTTATCCACAATCATTGACCTTACACCAACCATTCTTGATATAGCAGGTATGGAAAAACCTGATTTCATGCATGGTGAAAGTATTCTTCAAACATTGACAGACTTAACTGTCCCCGGAAGGGAATATGTCTTTTCGCAACGAAATTGGCACGATGCTGATGAACATATGAGAAGTCTCCGAACGGATCGATATAAACTTATTCGAAATGATGCATATACTGAACTTCCTCACGGAACTGCTGCTGATATAGGGGGGAGTCCAACATTCAGAAGTCTTATTCAAAATATGGAAAATGATGGACTCGATGAATATCAAGCCAGACTATTTGATGTTCCAAGACCCCGAATTGAACTTTACGACCTTGCTAAAGATCCATGGGAAATCAATAATGTAGCTGCACATCCTGATTATTGGGAACTGGCTCGAGAGTTATCTGCCGTATTAGATCAGTGGATGGATGAGACCGGTGATTTTTCACCTCATGTCAGAATTCGTGATGATCATACAGATCGGCTCACAGGAGTTTGGTTTTCTGATAGAATTCCACCCATGAGGTATCCGGATGTTAACGCTCATGACTAGTTTAAAAATGAAACATTAATTAAAACAAAATAACTATGAAAATAACTCTTGTTAAACACTTAAATAAAATTAAACGCTATTGGATAGCTCTGCTCTCTATAACATTACTGCTTCCAATCTTGGGAATCAGTGATTTACATTCAGCAATAGATGATAATAGTGATCGAATTCAAAATAATGAAAAAAAAATATTAGCAGTTTTTGCTCATCCCGACGATGAGACAATTGTGGGACCGATGTTGGCAAAATATGTAAGAGAAGGTGTGGATGTAACAATTGTAACGGCAACAGATGGTAGATTTGGAGTAACAGAATGGTCCGGATTCTCCGCGGGGGATGATCTTGCTGATGCCAGAAGAAGGGAGATGCAATGTGCTGCGGATGCACTGGGTGCAAATTTATATCATCTGACGTATGAAGATCAATTTAAAGCTGCTGAAGGATTCGATGGTTTTATTGCTCAATCCAGAGGTTTTTTAGATGATTTGCATGAAATTATGGAAGAGGTTCAACCCGATGTGGTTATTACATTTGGAGCAGATGGTTTTTCCAATCATATCGATCACCGAATTGCTGGTGTTACTACAACCCAGGTATTGTTAAGTAAAGAGTGGGATAAACAACCGGCACTATTTTATGCAGGTACTCCATCATCATTATTAGATGATAACTGGAAGTATCAAGGCACAGAAGATCAGTATCTTACTGTAAGAGTTCCTTATGAAATGGAAGATCTAATGGTAGCAAAAGAAGCTGCACTTTGTCATGCGACTCAGTTTCAGCCAGAGTTTATAGAAATGTGGTTTGAAAGAATGCAGGAGAGGAGCAATACCATTTACCTAAGGCCTTTTGAAGCGCCAAAACATTCTTCAGATGATCTATTCAGTTATCCTGATCAATACTGAAATTAAAAAAAGCCGGTATTGATTTTCCAATACCGGCTTTATTTTACATAGCCGGAGTAATAGTAAAATTTCTAAATTCAACAGGACCATGATCTCCTTGAATCATAATTGGGCCTGGTTCACCTTCACGGCTATCTAATGCGCCTCCTGTAATTCCGGGAATAGTTCTATTTGATATCACTTCTACTCCATTTAGAACAACAGTGATCTTTCTTCCAATAAGAGTTATATCGTATGTTTGCCATTCCCCATAACCTTTGTCTGCATTTTCAGTGGGTTCAAGAAATCCGTATACACCTCCAATGACTCGACTATTGACTAAATTATTAACGTTATCTTCAATCTGAACTTCGTAACGACCTCTTAAATATATACCGCTATTACTTCCTTCCGGGTAGCGGAACTCAACATGAAGCTTAAAATCGTCGAATGTCTCTGTTGATACTAAATTCCCACCTGTGGCTGTATTAACAAGAACACCATCTTGCATATCAAATCGATTTTGTTCAGGAATCATCCATTTAGTCATATTCTCATCGAGTAGACTTACCGGGGTGCCCCACACCGGTGGTGTATCTCTTTGTAATTTTGGCGCAGGTCTACCTGTAAAAGAGTAAGTTTCATTCCCCATATCCATGGTACCTTGAATTTCATTATCATCGAGAGAGAATGTAAAGGTCAAATTACTATTTACAGATTCCCATTGAGGCGGAATAGTAAATGAATAAGATTCATTGTCAGGGTCATAATTTATTACTGATATTGGACGAGCACTCCCTGAATTACCTACAAATTGTCCTACGATAGTACGAGTCCCAGATTGTTTTGCATAAAACCAACCCGGTAAATTATTTCCATTGATGTCGAACTCTAAATCCCAAGATCCAAATACTTCAGAGCCAGCGATCTGACTTTGAGCAGTTGATACCAAGGGGGTCAGTGAGAGTATGATTAATAGAAGGAGTGAGTAAATAATTTTCATAACAAGTCATTAATTAGCGTTTTAATAATTTTCAATGTTCACCTTAATCTTAATATATCAGATCATATCACTAATGATAACTTATTTATTGGATACTGAAAACGTTTTCTTTACTACTAAATTTAGTATCCCATTTTATAAGAAGGTAATAAATGATTTATATGTCAGGTATTTAAATTTATTAACCGACACATAGACTATCTCTAATTGAGCTTTAACATTGTACGTTTGGCGTATTTAAAAGTCAATTCACAAATATTAATGGGGAATTTGCAGTGATTTCAAATGAGTATTATTAGTCATTTAAAAGTATACTCACAAAATCGAACTATTCTGCTTGACAAAGTGGTAACGATCGTTTATAATCAATGAAAAGGTTTTCATAAAATAACAAAGAGGTTATATAATGAGAATCTTGATGCTTACAAAGCCTTAAAAAACAACCCTATACTTGATTATTAACGTTCAAAATCCTTTCGCAAATTTGAGACTGAGTTCAGACTCATATCTTGATAAATTCTCAGCTTTCTCTAAGATTTTGTTTTTAATAATTAAGAAAACCAAAAATACCCATAACCTAAACCAAAGTGATTAACATGTTTAACAAAGCTACTGGTATCTTGACAATCTTGTTGTTGGGTGTACTGATGTTTGCTGCCGTTCAAACAGCAGATGCACAAAGCACTGAGATCAGCGGAGTAGTTACCGATCAATCTTCAGGGGAAACATTACCCGGGGTGAATATCGTACTTGCTGGTACAAGCACAGGAACTTCCACAGATATGGAAGGCCGTTACTCTTTAACAGTTCCTTCATTGGATGGAACACTAATATTCTCATCTGTTGGTTTTGAAACAACAGAAGTGGCCATTGATGGTCGTACAACAATCAACGTTTCACTTTCTGTGTTAGCGCTTTCAGGCGGTGAGTTAGTTGTAGTCGGATATGGTACACAAGAGAGAAGACAAATTACAGGATCTGTTTCAAGTATTGATGAAGAAGGATTTGTATCCGGTAATGTCAGAGATGTAGCTGACATGATTCAGGGCAAAGTTCCCGGACTTCAGATTGCACAAGGACAGGGTGGAAACCCAAATGCTCCACAAACGATCAGACTTCGTGGTATCTCATCATTTGGTGCCAATCAAGAACCGTTAGTGGTTGTCGATGGAATCATTGGAGCCAGTCTTGATAGTGTTGATCCTAATGACATTGCATCCGTTGACGTTCTTAAGGATGCATCTGCTTCTGCTATTTATGGTACTCGTGGATCAGCCGGTGTAATTTTAATTACTACAAAAAGCGGTCGATCCGGTGAAGACTTATCTGTTAGCTATAATGCATACACAACTATAGAAACTGTCGAAAACAGAAATGAGGTATTATCTGCTGAAGAGTATCGAAGTTTTTCACAGGAAGTGGGTATCTCCATTCAGGATTTTGGTGCTAACACTGATTGGTTTGATGAAGTCTCACAAACCGGTAGCAATAATGTTCACAGTTTAGCTGTATCCGGCGGAACTGATAATATGAATTACAGACTCTCCGGTAATTACCGTGATAGAGAAGGGATTCAGAAATATACCGGTTCAGAACAAATCGGTGCTCGATTAAACCTTACACATTGGGCATTGGATAGACGACTTAAATTAACTAGTAATGTTGCGGTCACATCAAGAAACGAAGCATTAGGACATAGTGATGCTTACAAGTATGTTCAAATATTTAATCCAACTGCACCTGTTCGTGATGATGGTTTTGGGAATTTGGGAGGATTTTTTGATCAAAATCTTTTTGATTACAAAAATCCTGTAAATATGATTGAAACAGCAACTAGAGATCGTGAAATCAATAATTATAACCTTTCTTTAAGAGCTGATTATGATTTTAATGACCTGATACCAAATCTGAGCGCATCTGTATTCTATTCGCTTGATAACAGAAGTGTGAAACAACAAAACTTCTATTCAAGAACGAACAATCAGTTTGGTGGTGCTACACAAGCAGCCTTA
>JAGXIS010000167.1 GCA_024635465.1 Bacteroidota bacterium
AGGAAAAGCTTTTGTATTGGGCAAGAATATCGACACTGATCAAATTATTCCGGCAGCACACCTTGTTTATAGTCTGGACGATCCTGAAGAGCGAAAACTCTATGGAAAATATGCCCTCTCAGGTGTACCGGCAGCAGAGTCTGGATTGCCAAAAGGGGGTATATCACTGACAAGGGAAGGCGAAACTGAAAGCCAATTCAAGATCATCGTTGCGAGTGATAATTTTGGCTGCGGATCATCTCGTGAACACGCACCGGCTTGTTTGGAGATTGCCGGTATTGAAGCCATTGTCACACCTTCATATGCCCGGATTTTTTACAGAAATTCAGTGGATGGCGGATTTTTGATCCCTTTTGAGAGTTTTGAGGATTTAAGCAGTGAAATTCATACCGGTGATGAATTGGAGATTGATCAGGTGAACCACAAACTCAAAAATGTTACACAGGATAAAGAGTATCGAATTAAACCCCTGGGTAGTGTTGCAGATATTGTACATGCCGGCGGGATTTTTGAATATGCACGTCAAAATGGAATGGTGCCCAGATAATGAACAGAGTTGAAATTGTAGTCCTCCCCGGTGATGGAATTGGTCCGGAGGTAATATATGTTGCCATTGATCTCTTAAAAGCGGTATGCAGACAGTACGATACAGAATTAATTGTGACCGAGCTGCCATTCGGTGGCACATGCTACGAAGAGTATGGATCACCCGTAACAGAAGAAATATTGAACAAATGTAAAAAGGCGAAGTTTGTGCTTCTGGGTGCTGTTGGCGGCCCTCAATGGGACGACCTCAACCCCGACAAGCGCCCGGAAGCCGCCTTATTACAACTCAGAAAGGAGCTAGGCGTATTTGCAAACCTCAGGCCTATTAACGTGTTTCCGGCCCTTTCCAGTGCTTCCTCTTTAAAAAAAGAGATCCTGGATGGAACTGATATTCTGATTGTGAGGGAATTAACCGGTGGAATCTATTTTGGCAAGCCCAGATTTACATCTGAAGAAAATGGTGATCCCTTTTCTGTGGATACGATGAAATATAGTCGATCAGAAGTGCGAAGAGTCGCCAAAGTCGCTTTTGAAGCTGCAAGGTTAAGGGATGGGAGGGTTTGTTCAGTCGATAAAGCAAATGTTTTGGAGAGCTCTCGAATGTGGAGAAAATCGATCATTGAACTCTCTGAGGAATATCCGGATGTTGAACTCACTCACATGTTGGTTGATAATTGCGCCATGCAGATTATTCGACAGCCGACTCAATTTGACGTCATGGTTACAGGTAACTTGTTCGGCGATATCCTGAGTGATGCGGCTTCCATGCTGACCGGTTCTCTGGGAATGTTACCCTCCGCCAGCATCGGTGGTGAAAATGGTCTTTACGAACCGGTTCACGGCTCTGCCCCGGACATTGCCGGAAAAGGAGTGGCAAACCCTCTCGCAGCTGTTGCCTCAGCGGCTCTACTCTGCAGATATTCTCTCAAACTGGAAGGAGCTGCTCAACAGATTGAATCAGCAATTATTTCTGTCCTGGAACAAGGCCTCCGAACCGCAGATCTGTTTACGGAGGAACCCGGAACCAAACTCGTCGGAACTGATGAGATTGCATCCGCTCTGATGGAGTTTGTACAACAGAGTGAAAATGTAAACTGATTCGATTACATTAAACCCCTATTCAGGGGTTTGGGTTTTTGGACTTACGCCCCCACCCCAATTTGGCAATTGGGGTTATTCATGTTCAACCCTGAAGGGTTGTTTTTTGACTTGAACCCATCCATTTATTAATAACATGTTTGGGATGGTATATATGAAATTTCAACTAGGTAATTTAGTAATGGTGTTTATTCGTATTTATCCTGAAGGGTTGTTTTTTGAATTGTGCACATCCAAAAGTTTTTTATCTCTAAAAAAGGGATGGTTTGAATAGCACCTCAAGTCACAGATTTGCTTTAGCAAATCCAATGTAAATGACCCTGATTGGCAAATCAGGGAATAATGATATATAGTACCTGAACCCCTGAATAGGGGTTCAATGACTTTTTGGGTAGGTAGATTGAGTATTTTCCATTTCGACTGTCACCTATTAAATTGTACAATTTATTTTAGTGTAAGACCTTATACAGTACATTAATAATCTATCCAATCAGACTGTTATCATAAATTTTGAATGATAACACTCGAAATTCGTTTCATTACGTATGTATAGGTTTATTAGATTGAATTCAATCGATGATCATCATCAAAACATTATAAATCTTTTAATCACATGGATAAAACATACTACAATCCGGAAGACTTGAAAAAGTTTGGGGATATCGGAGAATTTCAAAAAGAGTTGGGCGATAAATTTTTTGACTACTACGGAACCGTTTTTGCTGATAGCGCACTCTCTGCAAAAGAAAAGGCCATTATTGCGTTGGCAGTTTCCCACGCTGTCCAGTGTCCATACTGCATTGACGCATATACTCAGGAAAGTCTGGAGAAAGGATTTTCAGAAGAACAGATGATGGAAGCTGTTCATGTAGCCGCAGCTATTCGCGGAGGAGCATCTCTGGTTCACGGTGTGCAGATGATGAATAAAATCAATAAGCTCAGCATGTAATTGCATACATTTTTAAAAAAGAAGACCTTACAATCCCATTGGGTTTGGATCGTCGATCTACCCCTATTTGCCGGAAATTAGAACGATTAAAAACCGATACTCTTGAAATCACTTATTGCACAAAGTCACTCGCTCTCAGACCCGAAGATTCAGTTGGATGTGATTAATAATCACAACGAAAAGATCAGAAGTCTGGAGAAGTTTGGGGATAAGATGGATAATATCGGACTTTTCCCCTTGAAACCGACCGGAGTTGAGATTTTTCAGATGAATGTTGGTTACATGTGTAATATGACTTGTAAACATTGTCATGTAGATGCAGGGCCTGACCGAAAAGAGATCATGACGAAGGAGACTTTTGAACAGTGCCTGGTAGCTCTGAATCACCCATCCATTCATACCATAGATCTGACCGGCGGAGCTCCTGAAATGAATCCTCATTTTCGATGGTTTATAGATGAAGTATCGAAATTGGGCAAACATATCATCGTCCGTTCTAATCTGACCATTTTGGACACCAAAAAGTTTGAGGATCTGCCCCAATTTATGGCCGATCGAGGTGTTGAAATTACATGTTCACTTCCATTCTACAGTAAACGGCGTACAGACGCGCAACGGGGAGATGGCACGTATGACAAATCCATGAAAATTCTTAAAGTGCTCAATGAAATCGGATACGGGAAAGAGGAGTCCGGATTGCTCTTAAACCTTGTATACAACCCGGTGGGTGCATTTTTACCCCCTGATCAGGAGTCACTCAAACAGGATTATAAAGATCGTCTATGGGAAGATCACGGAATTGTATTTAATGATCTCTATACGATTACAAATTTGCCCATCAGTCGTTATCTGAATTTTCTGGTGATGAGTGATAATCTGGAAGAGTATATGGAAAAACTTGTTACGTCATTTAATCCATCCGCCGCAATAGGAGTCATGTGCCGAAATACGATCTCAATTGGTTGGGATGGCGCCTTGTACGATTGTGATTTCAATCAGATGTTGAACTTAAGAACCAATCACGGCGCACTCGATCACATCAATGATTGGAATATCAAACAGCTCAACAACCGCGAAATTATCCTCAATCAACACTGTTACGGCTGCACTGCCGGTGCAGGAAGTAGTTGTGGTGGAGCTACGGTGTGAACACCCCCTCAGAGGAATAGCAACCTCCCTCCCCGTCACATTGAGCGCAGGTGAGGAGCGTATGCGATGAGGCGAAGTCGAAATGTCCTCGCCATGGCAAGGTGTTCTCGACTTCGTTTGGTCACTATCGTTCCCGCTCTGCGCTCGAACCGACGGTTGGGTATATGTTTAAAAAACAAAAACCTTAATACATCGCATTGAACCTTTCAGCAAACTCAATTCTACCATAATCGAAATCCCACTCCACTCTGAACACTTTTCACTTTCCACTTTTCACTTTTCACTTCTATCTTTTCACTTTCCACTTTTCACTTCTAACTTTTCCCACTACTAATCATTTTCTATATTCTATCACAAACAAAATCAACGTAAAAAATCACGCAAGATTATGAAAATCACAATCAATCGTTTGAATGATGCGGTTCACATGGAAGCTAAAAATGAGGACGGAGTTACTCTCCAAATGGATGGTACTCAAGAAATTGGAGGCATAAATGGTGGATTTCGACCCATGCAGATGTTATTGGCCGCCGCGGGGGGGTGTTCTGCCATCGATGTGATTGGTATTCTAAAAAAACAGCGTCAAAATCCGGATGATCTTAAAATAGAAGTGACCGGTGAACGAGTGGATGTTGGCACTTACTCCGAATTCAAATCAATAAATATTCATTTTATTCTAAAAGGCTCGCATTTGGAAGAGAGTAAAGTGGCACGAGCCATCGATCTCTCTCTGAGCAAATACTGCTCTGTTTCCAAAACATTGGAAAAAACAGCGACGATCACGAGTAGCTACAAAATTGTAAAATAGTTTAGACCCTTTACCCGTGATCTTTTAACTTAGATTAAACCACTCACAACAAACTCCAAAAAATTGTCAAAAAAGAAAAAGTTCGAAACGGAAGCCATTCGCACTCAAACGCCAACCACAGGTGAGAGAGAACATTCCACACCTTTATATATGACATCCAGTTTTACCTTTGAATCTGCTGAGCATGCTCGAGCTATGTTTGCTAATGAAATTGAGGGAAATGTCTACAGCCGCTACTCCAATCCAAATACGGATGAGTTTATTACCAAAATGTGCAAGTTGGAAGGTGCTGAATCGGGTGTGGCTACAGCATCCGGAATGGCTGCAGTATTTGGCTCGTTAGCAGGAATTTTGAATCAAGGTGATCATATCCTTGCTTCCAGATCCCTCTTTGGATCTTCCCATCAGATTTTAAGTCAAATTTTACCTCGTTGGGGCATTACATTCACTTATGCGGATACCACGAATCCCAATAGTTGGAAGGATCTTCTGCAGTCGAATACAAAAATGCTATTTTTGGAAACTCCATCGAATCCGGGTCTAGACCTTATCGATTTAGAGTGGGCAGGAAATTTTTCCAAAGAGAATAGCCTGATCATGGTTGTAGACAATTGTTTCGCCACTCCATACCTTCAGACGCCGATTTCCTATGGTGCGGATCTTGTTCAGCATTCTGCCACAAAATTCATCGATGGACAAGGGCGTGCCATTGGTGGAGTAATTGTTGGAAATCAGAAATATATGGA